>NZ_JARHUH010000020.1:0-15655 GCF_029222945.1 Paenirhodobacter sp. CAU 1674
TCGGCCTCGGTATAGACGCGGAACTCCGGTGCATTGCCCGACGCGCGCAGATGAACGATCCGCCCATTCGTCAGCGTCATCCGCAGCCCATCCGTGCGATCACAGGCCGCCACGGTGCCGAGCGGCGCCAGGAAATCCGTGCAGTGCGCCATATTGCCACCGAGCCGCGCCAGAAAATCTGCACTCTTCCCGGGCGGGATTTCCGTCAGGCGGTCCGAGGCCGTAAACCGGGCGGGCAAATCGGCGACCATCTGCGCCAGACCCACCCCCGAAGCCCGCCCCGCAACCAGCGGCGCCAGCATCGGCAAAAAAGCATCGCGCGTCATCAGCGCGGCCAACGGCCCCGCCGGGCCCTGCGCGGTGAACCCCAGCAGAAAGCCGCCATTCGCCTCGAAGCCCACCACCTTTGCACCGGGCTGCGCAGCCCGAACCGCCTCCATCGCGGCGATCACGAAAGGCGAACCGATCTTCGTCAGATGCACCGCAGTGAATGCCGGGATCTGCGACAGCATCGAATTCGACGACACCGGCGTGCAAACGATCTGCGCCTTGAGCGCCTGCGCGCTCAGAACGCCCAGAACATCGCCCGCAATGACCTGCCCCGTGGCATCGGTCAGCATCGGGCGGTCGGCATCGCCATCCGTCGACAGGATCGCGTCAAGGCGGTGGGTGACGCACCACTCCGCCAACATCGAGCGCGTTTCGATATCCACAGCCTCGGTATCGACCGGGATAAAACTGTCCGAAGGCGCCAGCAGGACCGACTCCGCGCCCAGTGCGTCAAGAACGGCAGGCAAAAGATCGCGCGCGACAGAGGAATGCTGATAAACCCCCAGCCGCAAACCAGATAGGACCTGCGGCCCATAAGCCGTCACATAGCGCTGAACATAGGCGCGGGATGCCTCGGGGCAGGGCGTCAGGCTGCCTTCCGCGCGGCCCTCTGGTGCAGCGCCGGAGCCATAGGCCGCAATGATCGCCGCTTCGTCGTTTTTCGAGATCTCGCCGGTCGGCAGATAGAACTTCAACCCGTTGCGATCGGCCGGAATGTGGCTGCCGGTCACCATGATCGCCGCCGCACTCGCCGACATCGCCGCCAATGCCAGCGCCGGAGTCGGCAGCGCCCCGCAATCGGTCACCGCAACCCCCGCCTTGCGCGCCGCCGCAATCACATCGCGCGCAATCCGCGGGGAAGACGGCCGCAGATCGACCCCCACGAAAAGCTCGGTTCCAATCGGGCAGGACGCGAGAAACGCCGTCGTATAAGCCTGCACAAGATCTGGCGTCAGATCCACCACAAGGCCACGCAAACCGCTTGTGCCAAACTTCACTGACATGTCGCCCTCTCAATCCTGCCGATGCAAAAGCACTGGCATTGCTGTGCCCCCCCGATAGTTCCGCCAATTGATGTTGGAGTGCGACCCAACCTGCCCTGCCAAGGGGTTCTGGACCGTCGGAACGTGGAGGTTCCGGTCTTGGTTACGGCGGCTACCAGGCCAAGCCGTCGGGAAAGTGTGGCGCGCTCGGCACGTTGTCACAGGTGTCGCTGAGGGGGCGGTCGTCGTTATAGTGTCTGCGTTGATCCTCTGGCTTTTCGGCGGCATCTGCAAGGCTCATGAACCAATGCATGTTCGGGCAGTCGGACCTGAGTTTGCTGCTAAACGCTTCGATGAAGCCATTGTCGGTTGGCTTGCTTGGGCGCAAGAAGCCCGCGGTCATGGGCCTTCCTCGGGTTTGACTGGGGAGGGCTGCGAAGCGGTCAGCACGGCAAGAGCGTGGATCGAAGCAGCATGGATTTTCGGAGGGAAAACAGCACCCGTCTGCGTGGCAGAGGCAAATCCCCTGACCAAAAAGGCAGAACTATATGGTGCTTTTCAAGGAGTGGGAAGCGTCACGATGTTCTGCCTCGCGGGCGTAATATTTCTCTTTCAAATCAATGCGTGTATTCATGAATGTATCGCTGCGCCTGCCTTTTCGGTCAGATAGGTTTGCCTCTCGCCATGGATGGAAAGCCCGCAACCTCCGGGTGATTCCGTTTCACCGCGTTCGGCGTGACATAACACCCATTAGGTGCAGCGCCCGCTACCACAGGGCGAGTGCGCCCCTCTATCGGCCATCTCCGAGGGCACGAAAAAAGCCGGCCCGAAGGCCGGCTCTTGGCAGGGGCGAGAAACGCGGGTCAGGACACGTCGGCGCGCCGGAAGATCATGTTGGTGCGCGTGCCCAGCTCGAGGGCCCGCGCGCCGCGATCTGTCTGCACGATCGCTTCGGCCCCGGGCAGCCGCCCGGACTTCGCCGCGAGCGCGACCACGGTGATATGGGTCTGCGCGAAGCGCTCCAACGCGCGGGCGCAGACATAGCGCCGTTCACGACCGCTTTGCATCTCGCGCACCATCCGCGCCTCGAGATGACCCTGGTCGAGCAGCGCACGGACCGTTCGGATGGTGATGCCCAGGATCTCGGCAGCCCGGCTCGGGCGGACGGCCCCCTCGTGATCGCTCGCGATCGTCTCGCGCAAGACCGCCAGGGAGACGCGGAAGCCGCCAAACCGCGCGGTTTGGGGATCTTCGGCGCGAAGCGGGATGCGGTTGCGCAAGATGATGTCGACGAGGCGTTCGGTCGGGATGCGCAGGCGATGCGCCGCGCTGGCAATGTCGAGGGTCTCTCCGCCGGGATGGGGGCCCTTGGCGAGTTTCCGCAGCCGGGCGGTGAAACCATCGAGCGCGCGCGGGTGATAGAGCGGCGAGCTATTGCGCTCGTCGAAGAATTTGTCGATCAGCCCGGGCCGGGTGAGCTTTTCCAGCATGAAACGCTCGATGCCGAGATGCTGCGCCGCCTCGCCCGCATTCAGCAGCGCGTCGAGTTCGGTCACGATTCCGCTGACCACCTCACTGGGCACATACGCCTTCAGGACAAAGCCCTTGCCGACAGTCTTGCGCTCGGCCAGCCCGAGGGCGGCAAGCCTGCGGGCGAGTTTCCAGCCGGACACGCCATAGGTGCTGCGCGCGGTCGACAGCGAATGCACGAATTGCTCCGGGCAGGGTTTGCCCAGGACCGTCGTCCCCTCCGAAATCGGGAAATTGCGGAAGATGAAATCGCGCACCAGGTCCCGGATCGGATCGAAGGCGGGATCGTCGTCGCGGTAGCGCAGCCATTCGAAGAACACCCGGTAGCGGGTCCGATAGAGCGTGTTGTCGATCGGATGCGCGTCCTGGATGTCCTTGAGCTTCTGGCGGAACGCCTCGGGGCCTTGGCGCAGGACCGCGTAGCCCGCGCTGCCGGCCTTCGCCCATTGCGCGGGGCTCAGATCATCGCGATTGGCCTCGGGCCCTCGGGTCAGCAGAACCCCGAAATTCTCGCAGGTCTGGGCTGCGACATGAAAGGGGAGGCGGTCGAGCCAGCTTGTGCCTGCACCCTGATCAATCCGGCGGCGCAAGTCGTGTTCGAACACCAGATCCTTTGGATCTGCCGGCACCGGTTCGACTGCCGCGTAGCTGTCGAGCAGATGCGGGATGTCGAACGTGTCCTTGTTGCTTGCAGGTTTCGGCAGGGGCACGAGATAGCAGCCATGCCGATCGCATGTGCGGATGGATGCGAGCTGCCAGATGCCGAGCTGCGCCACGTCGAGTGGGTTGCGGGCCACCTGTAGGCAGTGCGGGCAACCCCGAGGGGCGGTTCTGGTAAAGGCGGTGAACTTGATCCGCACCTGCCCGAGCCGGAAATATCCCGGCTCGACAAGCTGTGGTGTCGCGCATTGCAGGTCATCCGCGCTTGTGGCGCCCAGTCCGGCCAGCCGGGCGATGTCTTCCGGCCCGCCATTCACCAGGTTGAAATAGTCGATCCCGACATCGGAGCAGAAGGTGATCAGCCGCGGCGCGCCGTTTCGCCGGGCGAGGCGCGAGGCGAAGGAGGTGGCGGATTCGCCGGGGCGGAATTCGACCCGGAGGGGCAGAGCGTAACGGGTCATGACCATCAATCCGGCCTCCGCGTGAAGACCTGTCGCGGGTCGATCCTATAGAAATCCGGAATGATGAACGGATTGAACGCGTCACCGCATGCCGCGCGTTGCTGATAGCTTTCCGCGAAATGCACCGCTGTCAGCGAGGCCGCCCCCGCAAGATAGGCGCGTTCCATCGCCTCGAGGATCAGCTCGATCACCAGGCCGAACTGGTTGGCCGCGGCATGGACGAGCCGTTCCCCATGTGCCCGTGTCAGCAACTCCTCGACCGGTGTCAGTTTTCCACGCGCGCAATAGTTTGCCAGCAGATCGGTGGCATTTTCCCCATCCGCGATCGGAGAAAGGCTCTCGAAATGGATCGTGTTCATGCGCCGTGCGAGTTGGGGGTCGTGGTTGAGGATGTCTTCCAGATCCTCGGTGCCCGAGAGAATGAGACCGACCGGCCATTCACCGTCCGTCATCAGGGTCTTGAGCATCGAGGCAACCGCGTTGAGCTCGTGCCGCGTCCCCCGGCATGCCAGATCCTGCGCCTCGTCGAGGTGAACGAAAAGCACCCTTCGTTCCCGCAGGTGATGGCGCACCAGATCCCAGATATACCAGGCCTGTCGTTCGGCGCCGATCTGGTAGCCGAGCGCGCGCAACAGCTCCTGCCCGACGAATTTGAGCGTCGCGGGCGATGGGACACGCAGGCTGACGATTGTCATCTCGCCATGCCCCTCGGCCTCGAGGCGTTTGCGGGCGCGTGTGATCAGATGCTCGATGGCCGCGCTTTTCCCCGCGCCCGATGCCCCCGAAAGCGCGATCCCGCGCGCCTCGGAGGTGCGGCCGGTTTCGATATCGGCGAGCCGTTTGGCCGACAATAACGTGAAGCGGTGCTCCAGAGGGGCGAAACGCTCGTGGCGGATGAACAGGTCACGCAGTTCGGTGACGCAGCGGGCGGTGTCTTGCATGCGATCATTGGTCATTTTCGAAGGTCCAGGGTTTGCGGTGCGGGTTGATTTGGGGGTGGTGGGGCTTGGAGGGGCGGAGCCGATCGGGAGCGGCATCACCTCGGGGTGTGATCGGAATCCCGCTTTCCAGAGGATCCGCGGAGGGCTGCGCCGAGCCGAGCCGTTCGGCATCGGAGCGCAGCGGGAAATGCAGGCTTGCCTGCTGGCGCTCGACATCGAGATCGGTGAAGTGGAAAGGCGTCAGCTCCCGCAGCGTGAAAGCGCGGCGATTGGTCTCGGTGATGCGCGCGATCGCACGGCGCAGCAGCGGGACGTCGAGCGCGGCGTCGTTGCGAAGCCTGAGCCGGAGCGATCGGGTCGCCTCGACGAATTCGTCATGGCTGACGCCCTCGAAGCCACTCTGGTTGGCGACGGCCGGGTACCAGTTGGCGCCGACCTTGACCGCTATCCAGCCGAGATCGCGCAGGTCCACGCGGATCTCGACGTCGCGGGCAGGCGCGTGCAGGAAGGCCTCGCGCAAAGCCTCGCAATTGTAGCTCAGCCCCGAGAACAACACCCCGTCACCGCGCAGCTTGCGCATCATCGGCCGGCCGAAAGCCTTGCGTAGCGCGAGCCCGTCGGGGACCGGCGGCGTGCCATGCTCGGCGACCAGCCGTGCCCAGGCCGCATTGGGCGTCTCGCCCTTCAGCGAGCCATGCGGCTGGTTGTGGTAGATATCGACGATGAAGGTCAGAAGGATGGTGATCAGGTCATCGTCACACAGGCAGGCAAGCTGTTCCGAGGGGTAGTCACCGCGCTCGACCGTGTCGAAGAACGTCCGCCCTGCGACCAGCGGCATCAGCTGATGGCCAAGTGTGCGGAAGAAGCTCTCGATATTGCCGCGCAGCCAGGGGATGCCGGCAGGCGGCAGATGCGCCGTAACCCCGAGCGACGAGACCGTTCCCTGAAAATCGTCGGAGACGAATGCCGAACCTTGATCGGTGACCAGCGTGCCGATACCGCCGTGATGGTGCCAGGGGCTTTCGCATCCGGCGGCTTTGGCGATCTCGGTTTTGTCGACAAAGATGTCGCGCAACGCGCGGATCGCATCGTCCGAATTCTGGGTTTCGGCAAGCCGCATCGACAGGATGCATTTGGTGGCGCAATCCTTGGCGATGTAGAGCCAGCGCCTGCTCTGTTCGAGCCGTTCTCGCCGCTCCGGGGGCAGGTGATCCCAGATCCCCGTCAGGGTCAGCAGCGAGATCACATCCAGCCGGTTCTCGTCCATTTCCACCCGTTCGAGCGGGCGCTCGACATCGGGCCCGGCCTCGTAGAGCGTGAACTTCCTGTTGGCGGCCTCCGTGCCGTAGCGCTTGGCGTAGACGTAGTAGGGATCGGCCATGTTCAGGCGTCGCCGGATGCTTGCATGCGAGGGCACGATCAGTTGGGGCTGGCCGGCATCGGCGCGGCGACGGTTTTCCTCCGCGAAGAGCTGTCGCGTGTCCTTGATCGCTTGGATCTTTGCCGGCCGTTGTGTGTCGGCATAAAGCTCGATCACCTGGTTCATCAGGCCTTCGGCGCGCGCGCACCAGCGCGGCTTGCGATTTCCGGAGCGATAGGTCTCGGGGATCAGGGCGGTCGCGGAATATCCCGCCTGCTCATAGGCGCGCACCCATTCGAGGGCGGAACGACTGCCGGGAAGTTTCCGAGTGACGATATCCGCGCCAGGCCGGGTCGATTTGCCCGATGCCAGCCCCTCGCCGACCAGGCGCTGGGTTTCCGAGGCGAGCTTCATATAGGCCCGGCAATAGCCCGTGTGGGTGCGATTGATCTCGCCCGACGCTTCGAGCCTGAGAAAGGCGTCACATAGCGCCTTGCGCCAGATCACGAGGCGCCGAACGTGCCTGGGCAGCTCGTTGATCACATCGACCGGTTTGCGGCCCTTCAGGCTCTGCGAAGCGAGGTCGAAATATCCCGCCTGATAGCGCGTGTCGGGGCGGCGCAGCATCGCGGCCAGGTCTTCGTGGGAAAACCGCTCGGTGATGCCGGGCTGTCCGAGCCGCTCGAACAAACCGCCGTCCGCGTCGATCTCGATCGGGCGCATGGCGATGCCGCCCGTCGTGATCAGGTCGGATTTGGCAAAGCGAAACCTGATCGTCATGCCGCCACCTCCGTCAGCGCGGGGCGATTGGCCGCCAACTGGCGCGCCGCCGCGGCGGCGGCTTTGCGATCGAGATGCTGCTCGGTCACGAGGAGAACGCGATCGGCAAATTGCTTCGGCACAGCGGTGCAAACGCACTCCAGTTCCGACACGAAGTTCCGCTTGATCACCCGCCGCGAGGGCTTGATCGCGATGGCGATGCGCTCGCCATCGGCCTTCGTCACCAGATAGTCGAAGACATGCCGGGCAGGGCGCCCATCCGCGCTGAGGTAATGGATCGCGGGTGGCTGGTCCCAGATGTGATGGATGTCGTCACGCACCAGGGTCAGGCACAGGAAAGCGTATTCGAGCGCGCTTTCGAATTGCAGGATACGCGGGCGCTCAAATCCCGGCAGCTTGGCCACCATCGAGCCGCGCAGGCTTGCCCTGGAACGGCGCGAGATGTTTCGTGTCGCGTGGCTCGGACCCGGCCCGCGATAGATCTTGTTGGTCATGGTGTTGTCTCGGAACACGCCTCACCACCCCGCGCAGATCCCTGCACGGCCGAGAGACGGCCTCCCCTTTCATGGGTTGTGTGGAACTATCCCGCCGGGCGGCACGCCCGGCAGGTTGACTTTTTGTTCGACTCGGGGGATGAAAGAGGGGTCGAACGCAAACGACACCTATTTCCGAAGAGCCCTTCCATGCCAGTGGAGGGGCTTTTCTATTCCCGATCGTCAGGTGTTCGTGGTGCTGGGCTCCTCCTCTGCTGGATAGCGATCAGGGAACAGCGCTTCGGGCGTCGTGCCGATCGCGTCGGCAAGTGCGTGCTCGATTTTCGAGGAGCGACGCAAACCCTGGCTGACAAGCGTGACAGTCGAGCGCAACACGTCCAGATCACGGGCGACCGAGGCAATGGATTTGCCACGAAGGCGCAGTTCCATCTTCAGTCTCTCGTGGGCAGGGTTCACCGTGTGGTTCATTCGCATCGTAACCTTGATTGCTCGACTTCATGGTCGGGAACGAATCATGGAAATACAGCATGGTCAATATTAATATAGCGAAATCATGCGGTTAATAAGTCTGTCGAAATTCCCGGCGAGTATTCAGTGGGAATTTCGACAGAGTTTTTGGACAAGGGATAATATGGCGAAACCCAAGAACTGCCTTACCGTCGAGGGAGGCATGGTCTGTGTTTGGTCCGATGGGATTGGCCAATTTGTCGATCACGGCGAGCTACTGACGCTCATGCGTGGGTCCCGCTCTTTGCAAGTCGTTGGGCAACGGTTTCGCGGCAGCAGAAGGAATATTCTCGAAGTTCTGATGCATTTCGGTTTCGACTTCGATCAGCTGCTGAGGGCGCAATTCGCGGAAGGTCTGCCTGACGCGCAGCTGATGAAAATACACGGTGTTGGCGCGCGCTGGGTTTCGCATAAGCGGCGAGAGCTGGGGTTCTCACCAGGTGCCGGGCGTCCTGCAGCGGCTATTCGCGATGATGAGGTTCTGGAGGCTTGCGCGCGGGCCCCAAGTCATGCAGCGGCGGCACGGCTGCTTCAGATAGATCGGAAAACCTTCAAGAAGAGGTTGGATCAGGTCCGAGCAAGGGAGAGCGTGGCGACAGGCACTTGTGCCCAAGAGGGTTAGAGGAAGGCCTCGAAGCCTGGGTTGGCGGGCCGAAGGCCTTCGCCGAAGAGCGCGGATTCCAGGCGGGCATGGATAGCAAGGAAGCTGCCCGTAGACAGGTGGGCTGGGACATCGCAGTCTGATTTGGAACGGAGGACCTGACCGGTTGATTTCCTGAAGTCGCACCCCGCCAAATCGGCTCGCCACTTTGTCGGAACAGCCCATCCGGTGTGAGCAGGCGAACAAGTCGGGCCATGGCGTTGGCGCAGATCGACTGCGAAAGTGCCGCGCATGTGCTCATGCGACGGTTTTCATTTGGCGAATTCCTGTATGTTGGCTAGTTCAGCTATATTAGCTAAAACTTGGATTCCGGGAGCTCGCCCATGCGTTCCTTTTCCTCGACCGAACTTGCGAACAAGACCGGCGATGTGCTCGCCGCGGCGGCTGCTGCGCCGGTGGTGATCAAGCGTCACGGCAAGGCGCGTTTCGTCATTCTCAGCATTGAGCGATATGACCGTCTGACCGCAGGGCATGACACGCGTCGCGCCTTTCACGTCTCCGATCTGAGCGACGCCGAGGCGGAAGAGCTGGTCAAGGCCCTCGAGCATAGCATCGCCCATGACTGATGTTCTGGCCGTCGGCGATGTCTGGCGCTACCCGTTTCGTTGGGGCAGCGCTGTCGCTGCCGGTAAGGCCGAGAAACGTCCGGAGTGGCCGGGCGCCGTCGTGGTCCTGATCCGCAGCGCCGATGGCGCGCTCGAAGCCTTGATGGTGCCGATTACGAGTACGCCCCAATCCTCGGGCAATTCGCTGCCGGTGCCCGAGATCGAGACGCGCAGGGCCGGTCTCGATGCCCATCCGCCGCTTTGGGTGGTCACGGACGAGGTCAACGCCGATGTGCTTGGTGAGAGTTACTATTTCGAAGCTGGGCAGCGGCTTGGCGCCTTCAGTTCAAACTTCACCAAGCAAATCCAAGCCCAGATGGTCAGCGCCATCCAGGCGCGCAAGTTCCAGCGCGAAGACCGGTGACAAGCCGGTCCGGCGACGCTGGAGCAGCCGAGGGTGTCAATCCTTGCGCGTCCCGACGCGTGCCTTCACGCGGGCCCACACGAGCGCTTCATACTCCTCCCGGCTTATTTCACCGGTGATCCAGCGCTCGCTTAGCGCCACTTCCCATGGAGCGGGCGTGCCGAGCCCTGCCATCCGATTGTGCCAGACCGCGCGAGATACGGCCTCGCGTCGACGGGCTTGTTCCTCGGCAGACGCGGGAGGGACAGCGTGGTCGGACATGGTGCGAGGCTCCTTGTGAAGCCTCCAATATAGCGATCCTGCGCCACCGGGTGAACCTTTCCGCAAATTCCGCGCTAATCTTCAGACGGACTTTTGCCGGGGGTCACAGCAAACACTGCCCATATCCCCCCACGGTTCAACAGTTCTCCAAGGGTGATCCATGATCGGGGCCTCGCGAAGATGCGCGAGATATTCGAGGGGGAGAGTAAGCCGACCTATTGGGACGGCACCGCCAGCGAGCTGCTTGGTGAACGGCCGTCTGCCGCGATCCCGGAGCATTCATCGGCGGACAGCCTGTCATCGAGTGACTGCACGAGGTCAGGATCGACCGAGTTCTTTCCGTAACCGTCTCATCAGCGGACGCGTTGTTGAATTTTCCAATCCCGAATACACATTGCCGCATATACGGATATGCGATCAGGGATATACGCCGATGGCGGGTCTTTTCATCAGGGATGAAGCTGTGAACGCACTGGCTGTCGAGGCAATGAAACTGACCGGCGCGGCAAACAAGACGGAAGCGGTTCGCGCTGCCTTGAAGGCCGCCATCAAGGCGGCAAAAGATCAAGTTCCGCTCATGGAACGTCTTGAAGCCGCACGAAATCTTGCCGACCAGCTCGGGCCGGTCGAACCCGAATATGACGCAAAAGCGGATGCAGATGCGCTGTGGGGCGAAGACTGATGTTCATCGACGCCTCGGCTGTCATCGCTAAGTGCACGGTGAGCAGCAGCTCCGACTGGTTCGCATGAGACGGCCCTGAGCGGTCGATCGAGCATGGGCTCATGCGGCGGTGCTGCTCTGGGGAGCCACTTGCGCGGGGAGTGCATCGCAGCATTCTGGCACCAAGAGAAAGCTCCCTGCGCTTTCCAAGATGGGTGTCCCGCTTAGGCTCCAAAGATTGCCGCGATGTCGTGATTTTGCAGGTCGTTCCAAGGCGGGCGATGGCAGAACCGCCGCCCGCCTCAGAGGTTAGGCGTTCAGTCGCAGCAGATCGCCCATGCCGACACGGTGCAGCATCTCCGCGCGCAACCGGTCGAGCACGGCAAACCCCACCTCGGCGCCATCCTGCGAGGGGTCGTAATGCAGACGGAACGGGCGTTTGCCGCGCGGCCTGGCCACTGCCTTGGCGATCATCTGCGCCACCGTGGCGGGATCGGCCTCATCAGGGACGATCTCGGCGAAGGCCTTCTGCACCATCGCACCAAAGCCCTGGTAGGGGCCGCTGTCCTCGTATTCGGCCAGCCGCGCCGCATCCGTCGGATGGCCCGCGTTCGGGAAGTGGTTGGTGCCCTTGGTAAAGGCGCCGGGCACCACCAGCATGGTCTCGATCCCGAAACGGATCAGCTCGCGCGCATAGCTGAGAGCCAGGCTGTCCATCGCCGCTTTGGCCGCGAAATAGGGCGCCAGATAGGGCGGCGTGCCCCCCGCCACCGAAGAGCTGGAAATCCAGACCAGAAGCCCGTCCCCCCGCGCCCGCATCGCCGGCAGGAGCGCACGGTTGATCCGCTGCGTGCCCAACACGTTGACGTCATATTGCTGGGCCAGCTGATCGGGCGTGAAGGCCTCGGCCGGGCCGAACATCATATGGCCGGCATTGTGGACCATCACATCCACCTGACCGCTTTCCGCCAGCACCGCCGACACCGCCGCGCCGACCGAGGCCTCGGATTGCACATCCAGCTCCAGCGGGCGCAGGTCGATCCCCTCGGCGGCGCCGATCTCGACCAGATCCCGCGCCTTGTCGGCATTGCGCCCGGCGATATCGCGCATCGAGGCATAGACGCCGAGCCCGCCGCGCGCGAGCGCCAGCGCGGTCAGCCTGCCAAAGCCGCTCGACGCGCCGGTGACCAGTGCGATTTTCTTGCTCATCACATCCTCCTCAGATCATGCCGCCATTGGCGCGCAGCACCTGCCCGTTGATCCAGCCGCCATCGGGGCCGGTCAGAAAGGCCACCGCATTGGCGATATCCCCGGGCGTGCCGAGCCGTTCCAGCGGATTGGCCCCGGCGAGTTTCTCGATCAGCGCCTCGGGCTTGCCCTCGAGGAACAGATCGGTCCCGGTCGGTCCCGGCGCGACCGCATTCACCGTGATCGCCCGGCCGCGCATCTCCTTGGCCAGAATGCCGGTCAGCACCTCGACCGCGCCCTTGGTCGCGGCATAGACGCCGTAGCTTTCGAATTTCAGTGCCGCGACCGAGGAGGACAGATTGACGATCCGCCCGCCATCGCGCATCCGCCGCGCGGCCTCGCGCAGGGTGTTGAGCGTTCCTTTCAGATTGATCGCGATCTGACGGTCGATATGGGCGTCATCGGCGGCGGCCAGCGGGCTGAGCTGCATGATGCCGGCATTGTTCACCAGCACGTCGATGCCGCCGAAGGCTGCCTCGGCCGCGTCGAACATCGCGCCGACCGCGGCGGGGTCGGACACATCGGCCTGCACGGCGATCGCGCGCCCGCCTGCCGTTTCGATCGTCGCGACGACCTTTGCCGCGGCCTCTGCCGAGCCGGTGTAGTTGATCACGAGGTTGAAGCCGTCGAGCGCCAGACGGGTCGCGATGGCGGCGCCGATGCCGCGCGAGCTGCCGGTGACGAGGGCGGTTTTGGTGGGTCCAGACATGGGTCCCTCCTGTCTCGGGTTTCGGATGAGACAGAGATAACCCTGGCATTTTCTGGATAATCGACGCAAAACTGGCATCTCTATTCGCCATTTTCGGATAATGATCCTCAATGGACCGCCTCGACGCCATGCTCGTCTTCGCCCGGGTGGCCGAGCGGCGCAGCTTTACCCGCGCCGCCGCCGATCTCGGGCTGCCGCGCTCGACCGTCACCGATGCGGTCAAGGCGCTGGAGGCGCGGCTCGGGGTGAAGCTGTTGCAGCGCACCACCCGCACCGTGGCCCCGACGCTCGATGGCGAGGCCTATTATCAGCGCTGCCTGCGGATCCTGTCCGATATCGAGGATGCCGAGGGCGCTTTTGCCGGGGCCAGGCCCAGGGGGCGGCTGCGCGTCGATGTGCATGGCACGCTGGCGCGGCATTTCGTGCTGCCGCATCTGCCCGGCTTCCTGCGCGCCTATCCCGATCTCGAAGTCTACATGAGCGAGGGCGACCGGCTGGTGGATCTGATCCGCGAGGGGGTCGATTGCGTGCTGCGGGTGGGCGAGCCGCAGGACAGCGACCTGATCGCGCGGCGGATCGCGATGCTGCCCGAGGTGACGCTGGCCGCGCCCGGCTACCTTGCCCGCCACGGGGTGCCGCAGCAGCCTGACCTGCTGGAGGGGCACCGGATGGTGGGGTTTCGCCCGACCGCGACGGGGACGGTGATGCCGCTGGAATTCCGCGAGGACGGCAAGACCCGCGACGTCATGCTGCCGATGCAACTCGCGGTGAATGCGGCCGAAAGTTACCTCTCTGCCGCGCGACAGGGGCTGGGGCTGATCCAGATCCCGCGCTACCACGCCGAGGCGGATCTGGCGCGCGGCACGTTGATCGAGGTCCTGCCCGATCACGCGCCGCCGCCCACGCCGGTCTCGCTGCTCTATCCACGCCACCAGCAGCTTTCGCCACGCGTGCGGGTGTTCCTCGACTGGGTCACGCCGCTCTTTGCGCCGCCCGCAGATCGCCCGGAATGATCCGACGCGCGGCCGGGCCTCAGCCTTCGGCCTCGCAGGCACGCAGATCCTCGAGCAAGGTGGGCCCCACGGGATGCCAGTCGATCTGGTCCCGGGTCATGGTGCTGCTGGCGGGCATGTCGAGCCCGGCAAACCCCGCGAACCAGCCCAGATGCCGGGCCAGCGCCTCCCCCTCAAACGACACCAGCGGCAGGCCGAGCCTGGCCGCGACGATCGCGGCGATCTCGCGAAAGGCGATACCCTCCTCGGCCACGGCATGAAACCGCGCCCCCGGCCCGCCCGTGTCGAGGGCCAGCGCATAGAGCGCCGCCGCATCCTCGACATGGACCGCCGGGAAGCGGTTGAGCCCCTCGCCCGCGATGGCGACGGCGCCCTGCTGCCGCGAGATCTGAATGTAATAGGAAATCAGCCCCTGCCGCCTCGTGTCATGCACCTGCGGCAGCCGCATGACCTTGCCGTTGACGCCGGCCTCCAGCAGCTTGCCCAAGGCGATCTCGGTCGCGCTGCGCGGGTTGGGGTGGGTGAGGTTGCAGATATCCTCGCGCGCCGGGCTGCCGTCACCCGGATCGCCCATGCCGGTGCCCGAGGTCACCATCAACACTCGGTCCGAGCCCCGCAGCACCGCCCCCAACGCCGCGATCACGGCTGCGTCCTTGGCGCAATTGGCCGCGAAGGTCTCGAAATTGTGGTCGAAGGCGGTGTGGATCACCGCATCGGCGGTCTCGGCACCGGCGGCCACCTGCGCGGGCTCTTCCAGCCGCGCCAGATGCGGCTGCGCCCCCGCGGCGGCCAGCGCCCGCGCCCCGTCCCCGGACCGCGTCATGGCGATGACCTCATGGCCCTGCGCCAGCAGCCGGGGCAGGATCCGCGAGCCGATGAACCCCGTGGCTCCGGTCAGAAATACACGCATCGTCACTCTCCAATCTTTGTGGAAAGCCTGTATCCGCCGCGGATTTATCCTGTTAAAGTAGTGACATTATCCTGTTATAGCCATCACCCCCATGCCGCCCCAAGACACCCCCTTAGGTCGTTTCCTGCGCGACCGCCGCACCCGGCTCGACCCGGTGAGCTTCGGCTTTCCCCTGGGCCGCCGTCGCACGCCGGGGCTGCGCCGCGAAGAGGTCGCCCTGCGCGCCAATATCAGCCCGGCCTGGTATACCTGGCTCGAACAGGGGCGCGGCGGCACCCCCTCGGTCGATGTGATCGAGCGGCTCGCCAAGGGTCTGATGCTGACTGAACCCGAGCGCGAACACCTGCATGTCCTGGCCTTCGGTCATCCGCCTGAGCCGCGATTCCACGCGCGACACGAGATCACGCCGCGCCTGCAACGGGTGCTCGACGCGATGCCGCTCAGCCCGGCGATCATCCTCAATGCGACATGGGATGTGCTGGCCTGGAATCGCGCGGCGGCGATGATCCTGACCGATTATGGTCTGCTCTCCCTGCGCGCGCGCAACGTCCTGCGCCTCGTCTTCTCGGAGCGCGGGCAACGGCGCAACGGCGAGGACTGGCACAGCCTCGCGCGCTACCTCGTGGCGGCGTTTCGCGCCGATGCCACCCGGGCCGGGGCCAGCGCCGAGGTCGCCCCCCTCGTCGAAGAGCTTTCCGCGCTCAGCCCGGTCTTCGCCGGGCTCTGGGCCGAGAATGCGGTCATCGGACACGGTGACGGTAGCAAACGCCTGCACCACGAGCAGCTCGGGCGGATCGAGATGGACTTTGCAAGCTTCACCGTCGAGGGGCGGCGGGATCTGACGATGATGGTCTACACCCCTGCAACCGAGGCCGATGCCGAACGGATCGGCCGCTATCTGGCATAGACCGGCTCGTCAAAAACGGCCCAGAGCCGACCTACGGAACCGGTTGCGATATTGCTGCAGCATCGCCGAAGCGGACATCGAGGGCTTCGTGCAGCATCCTCGGCAGGTAAAGCGACCACTGCTCAGTGTCATCAGTTCCCAGTTTAGCCCACATTTCCCAAGTAAGGCGCTGATTTCGCTGTCCTGACCATTATATTTCCTATATAAAACATGGTGTTGAAGGCTGCGAGGGGCGCGTTTCATGGATCACCCAGAGGGTGCGGGCTTGCA
>NZ_JARHUH010000021.1:0-15410 GCF_029222945.1 Paenirhodobacter sp. CAU 1674
ACGAAGATGTCTATGCCCGCGGGCAGGGAGCCAAAGGATGAAAATAGCAGTTGCAGGGCTCGGATATGTCGGCCTCTCCAACGCAGCACTCCTCGCGCAGAAAAACAACGTCGTCGCCGTGGATATCACGGCCGAACGTGTGGCGCTGGTGAATGCGGGGCGGTGTCCGATCGTGGATACCGAACTGGAGCGATATCTGGCCAGCGGCGATCTGGACCTGCGGGCCACGACCGTGCCGCAAGAAGCCTATGAGGGGGCGCAATTCGTCATCGTCGCCACGCCCACGAATTACGACACGCATACCAACTACTTCGACACCTCCAGCGTCGAGGCGGTGGTGCGCGACGTGATCGCGATCAACCCCACGGCGACGGTGGTGATCAAGTCGACCATCCCGGTGGGGTATGTCACGCGGCTGCGCGAGGAGCTGGGAACCGATCAGGTGATCTTCAGCCCGGAGTTCCTGCGCGAAGGCCGCGCGCTCTACGACAACCTGTATCCGTCGCGCATCATCGTGGGTGAACGCAGCGACCGGGCGCGGGCTTTCGCCGACCTGCTGCTGGACGGGGCGATCAAGAAGGACGTGCCGGTACTGCTGACCGATCCGTCCGAGGCCGAGGCGATCAAGCTGTTTGCCAACACTTATCTGGCGATGCGCGTGGCGTTCTTCAACGAGCTGGACAGCTATGCGCTGTCGCGCGGGATGGACACGCGCCAGATCATCGAGGGCGTCAGCCTCGATCCGCGGATCGGCAACCATTACAACAACCCATCCTTCGGCTATGGCGGATATTGCCTGCCGAAGGACACCAAGCAGCTGCTGGCGAACTATTCGGAAGTGCCGCAGAACCTGATCGCGGCGATTGTCGAGACCAACCACACCCGCAAGGATTTTCTGGCCGATCAGGTGATCGCGCGCAAACCCAGGGTGGTTGGCGTCTATCGGCTGGTGATGAAGGCGGGGTCCGACAACTTCCGGCACAGCTCGATCCAGGGGATCATGAAGCGGATCAAGGCCAAGGGCATCGAAGTCGTGGTATACGAGCCCGCGCTGGCCGAGGATCAGTTTTTCGGTTCGCGCGTGGTGCGCGATCTGGCCGCGTTCAAGGCCGAAGCCGATGTCATCCTGGCGAACCGGCGCTCTGACGAACTTGCCGATGTCGCCGACAAGGTCTTTACCCGCGACCTTTTCGGGGCAGATTGAACGCCGAAGCCGGAAAGGGTTTCGGCTCGCGTCAGGGCGGTATGCGTTCAGGCAAGCGCGGCTGCAAACCGGCGCCCCGGATTTGGGGGCGCCGGTTTAGTTTCGGCAGGACAGAGCAAATTTTATTAACCTTATTGCGTCAGCCTCGGGGGTGACGGCGGGTGTTTCGAATCTGTGAACGCAACGGCGTCTGAATGCGGTGGTCGCAAGACCAGACTGGCCGAAGGCGACAATGACAGCTCCGATCCGAAACAGGGCGACGATGCGCCCCCCCGCGCGACTGCCACAGATCGTATCTTCCAAGGTGCCGGAGCCGCACGTTCTGATCTTGCTGGCCGTCCGCAACGGCGCGCGGCATCTTGCTGCGCAACTCGACAGCATCGCAGCACAAGAGCATCGGCGCTGGAGTCTGCTGGTCAGTGACGACGGATCAGACGATGAAAGCCGGCAGATCCTGGCAGATTTTGCCCGCTGCGGTCACGATGTCACGGTTCTTGAGGGGCCCTGTCTGGGGCCCGCTGAAAACTTCATGTCGCTGTTCCGGCGCGCGGCCCCGTTCCTGACACCAGGCAGCTTCATCGCGACCTGCGATCAGGACGACGTCTGGTTTCCGTCGCGGCTGCGTTTCGGGGTAGAAAGATTGCAGGGGATCGCCGCCGATCATCCGGCGATGGTCTTTCACAAGACCCTGATAACCGACGAAGCCCTGCAAAATCCGCGACCTTCGGCGCCACGGCCGCGCAAGCCCGGGTTTCGCAATGCGTTGGTGCAGAACATCGCGGCCGGCAACACGATTCTTCTGAATGCCGGAGCAAGCGCATTGATCTGTTCCGCTGCGGTCGAGCCGGACTGCGTCGTGATGCATGATTGGTGGAGCTATCTGATCGTCACCGGGGTGGGCGGCACCGCACTTCAGGATGACCGCCCGGTCCTGTTCTATCGTCAGCATGGAAGGAACGAGGTCGGCGCGAATGACGGTCTGCGCGCCAGGCTGAGGCGGGTGTCGATGGTTTATGCCGGGACGTTTCGTGCCTGGAACGACATCAATCTGCAGGCCCTGACACGTTCGGCCCATCGTCTGACACCGGAACACCGGGCGACACTGGCGTTATTTGCTGCGGCGCGGCGTGGCGGGCTGGGCGCGCGCTTTGCCGCGCTTTGGCGTGCGCGGCTTTATCGGCAATCCGGCTTCAGCACACTCGCGCTGTGGGTCGCGGCAGGTTTCCGGCGACTGTAGGGACGAAGATATGCCCCCAGTCTCGCTTGGTTTTCACGCCCCTTTTCGCCCCGCCACATTAGATCGAAGGACTTTTCGCATGATCTCCAAACTCCTTGATCCGGTTCTGATCAAACGGTTCTTCACTGCGTTGCGGGAAGAGGGGCCAAGGCAGGCCTTGCGCAAGGTGCGGGTCTATCTGGGCATGATCTGGCGCGGGGGCGGGCGCAGCTCGGTCATGGCCGCGGGCCGAGCCCCCAGCACCGATCACCTGTATCTCAACGGCATCTGGCAGGATCTGGCGCGCGGTCATGGCTTCCACGTTTCACAGCCTCCTGCGGTGCTGGCCCGGCGGCGCAAGATCGCGCTGATCGGCGATCTGAACCTGCCGCAGTGTCGGAAATACCGGATCGAGCAGCTGGCCGGATTCTGGCAAGGGCGCGGAGTCGATGTCACCTTCGCGCATTATCAGGACGTGCCGCGATGCGTGAATGCGCTGCAGGATGCGACCCATCTGTTCGAATACCGGCTGCAGAATTTCCCCGTGGTGACGATGTATCGTTACGAGGCGCGGCGGCTGCGGCTGCCCGTTCTTTACGATCTGGATGATCCGCTGTTTTCGGTTTCAGCCTATGAAACCTATGAAAACATGCAGGCGGTCGAACCCGCGCTGAAGGCGCATTTCCTGTCGGAGGCGCCGAAATACCTCGAGGCGATGAATGGTGCCGATATGCTGACGGTCTCGACCCCGGGCATGGTGGAGCATACGCGCCTCTATACCCGCCGGCCGGTGCATTTGCGGCGCAACTTCGCCGATGCCGAGACGCTGGAGCAGGGGCGCGACGTGCTGGCCCGGCGCCAGGAGGACGGGCTGTTCCGTGCCGTTTTCGCCAGCGGTTCGCGTGGGCACGAGGTAGATTTCGCGCTGATCCAGGACGCAGTGATCGGTTTTCTGGATGCCGACAAGACCCGGCGGCTGATGATCCTGGGCCATTTCGACGAAACCTTGCTGCCCAAGGCGCTGCATGACCGGATCGAGCGGCACGGATTTTCAACCTATGGCGCCTATCTGGCGACGCTGGCGCAGGCGGATTGCGCGCTGATGCCCTTGACCGATGATATCTTCAATCGCTGCAAAAGTGCGGTGCGGGTGATTGATGCGGCTGCGGTTCAGGTGCCCTCGATCGTGGGCACGGTGGGCGATCTGCACAATGTCGTGGTGCCCGGCCAGACAGGTTTCGTGGCCCGGACAGCCAGCGGCTGGCGCGACGCGATGGAGGCGTTGGCCCGTGACCGCAGTCTGCGTCATCAGATGGGAAAGGCGGCGCGGCAGGATCTGGAAACGCGGTGGGGCGCCAATGACGGGGCGCATATCATCTCGCCCGAGGTTTTGGACTGGGTGCACGTATGAGCGGGTATCACATTCTTCTGGCCAACGTGTTTTTCGCCCCGTTCACTTACGGCGGCGCGACGATCGTCGCCGAGCAGGTCGCGCGGGAATTGCGCGCGCAGACCGGGTGGCGGATCAGCGCGGTTTCGGTCATGAGCCGCACTGACCTCGCGCCCTATACGCTCACCCGGTCCGAGGTCGATGGCATCGCGAATTACATCATCAACTTGCCGTCCGGGCGCCATTACGCAGATCTGTATGATAACCCGCGCGTGACCGAGATCATCGCGGGGCTGATGGATGCGCTGAAGCCCGATCTTCTGCATGCGCATTGTGTGCAGGATCTGGGCGCGGGGATGTTCGAGGCGGCGCAGGACCGGAAAATCCCGGTGATCCTGAGCGTGCATGATTTCTGGTGGCTTTGCGACCGGCAGTTCATGATCCGGCCCAATCAGAAATATTGCGGCCAGAACCCGGTCAGGATCGACGCGTGCCGCGGGTGCGTGGATGATTTCAGCCGCGCCAGAACCCGCCTCGGGCGTCTGGCGCGGCTGGCGCAGATCCCGGTGCGCGTGACCTATCCAAGCCGCTTTGCGTTGGACCTGAGCGAGGCCTCGGGGTTCGCTGCCGGGCGCGGCGTGGTCTGGGCCAATGGTGTGCGCCTGCCCG
Organism: Paenirhodobacter sp. CAU 1674; assembly: GCF_029222945.1. Lineage (NCBI taxonomy): Bacteria > Pseudomonadati > Pseudomonadota > Alphaproteobacteria > Rhodobacterales > Paenirhodobacter > Paenirhodobacter sp. CAU 1674. The sequence goes on from NZ_JARHUH010000021.1 coordinate 4,480, forward strand.
GACCGGAATTTTTCGAGGCGCAGGCCGCGCGCCGCGCCCGCGACGCGCGGGTCAGTTTCGGCTTTGTTGGCGGCCCCTCGCAGATCAAGGGCTGGCCGGTTATCCGCAAGGCTTTCGGTGCGCTCGATACGGATGATTTTCGGCTTTTGCTGGTCGATGGCAGCCCCGATGGCAGTTGGTGGCGCGATGTGGATCTGTCCGGTCTGCCGGGTGATGTGCGCATCCATCCGCGGTTCGACCAGCAGGGAATGGACGAATTCTACAAGGAAATTGATGTCCTTGTGTTCATGTCGCAGTGGAAGGAAACTTTCGGCCTTGCGATTCGCGAAGCCTTGGCGCGCGGCATCCATATCATTCAGACCGACAGCGGCGGCACGGTGGAACACCAGGGGAGTTCGTCTGGCCAGGCGATCCCGATCGGGGCCCCACCTTCGGTGCTGGAAACGCGGCTGCGTGGCGCACTGGCGGGCGAAGGCGTAACCCAGGCGCCGCTGCCGGTGACCAGCTTTGCCGATCAGGCGGGGGCTTTTGCAGCCTTGGTCGAGGAGGTTCTGGCTGAGGCGCGCTGAGCCTTATCGCAGCAGCCCAAGCAGATAATTGCCATAGTCGTTCTTGGCGAAGATCTGCGCGCGGCGGCGCAGGTCTTCGGCACTGATCCAGTTTTTGCGGAAGGCGATTTCGTCCAGACAACCGGTCTGCAGGCCCTGGCGCTCGGTCAGGGTGCGCACGAAATTCCCGGCATCAAGCAGGCTGGCGTGGGTTCCCGTGTCGAGCCAGGCGTAGCCGCGCCCCATCAATTGCACCGACAGCGCGCCATCGTGCAGATACATTTCCAGAAGCGAGGTAATTTCCAGCTCTCCCCGGGCCGAAGGCGTCACTTCGCGCGCGCGGGCAGGAGCGCTGCCATCCAGAAAATAGAGCCCCGTGACGGCATAGTTCGAGGGTGGCACGGCGGGTTTTTCAATGATCGACACCGCGCGCCCCTCGGCGTCGAAGGCGACCACCCCATAGCGTTGCGGATCGGCGACGTGATAGCCAAAGACCGTGCCGCCGCTGGGCTGGGCATCGGCGGCCAGCAGCAACTCGGGCAGGCCGTGGCCGAAAAAGATGTTGTCGCCCAGCACCATCGCCGAGGGCGCGCCCGCCAGAAAGTCTTCGGCCAGCAGATAGGCCTGGGCCAGCCCATCGGGCGAGGGCTGGGGGATGTAGGTCAGCGAAATGCCCCATTGGCTGCCGTCACCCAGAAGGCGGACGAACTGATCCTGATCCTGCGGGGTGGTGATGACGGCAATCTCGCGGATATTCGCCAGCATCAGCACCGAGATCGGATAGTAGATCATCGGCTTGTCATAAAGCGGCAGCAGTTGCTTCGAGATCCCCATCGTCACCGGAAACAGCCGCGTGCCCGAACCCCCTGCAAGAATGATCCCTTTGCGTTGCATCGTCGTCTTGCTCCTGTGTGGTGGGGTTCAGGGCGCCGCGCCAAGATCGCGCAGCACGTCGCGCAATCCCGTTGCCCAATCCGGCCGCATGATACCGAAGGTTTGCGCCAGACTGGTGCAGTCCATCCGGGAATTCAGGGGGCGGGTCGCGGGCGTGGGATAGGCGCTGCCGGGAATGCCGGTCACCGTCATCTGCCGCCCGGATTGCGCAAAGATCGCCTCGGCGAAGCTTTTCCAGCTTGTGTCGGGCGCACCCGAGAAATGATAGGTGCCCGATTTTTTCGGGGCGCTGCGAAGCTGCGACGAAATCTCCAGACAGGCTGCGGCGATTGCGCGTGCTGGGGTCGGGCCGCCGATCTGATCTTCGACGACCGACAGGGTGTCGCGGGTTTCGGACAGACGCAGCATCGTCTTGACGAAATTGCTGCCATGCGCCGAGAACACCCAACTGGTGCGCAAGATTGCATGCGCCCCGCCTGCGGCCCTAACCGCCGTTTCACCCGCCAGTTTCGAGCGGCCATAGGCATTGGGCGGCGCCACCGGATCGTCGGGGCGCCAGGGCGCGATGCCGGTTCCGGCAAAGACATAATCGGTCGAGATATGAACAAGCGGCACGCCGAGCGTGGCAGCGGCCCGGGCCATCGCACCGGGCGCCGCGCCATTGATCGCCGTGGCCAAGGCTTCGTCACTTTCGGCCGTGTCGACTGCAGTATAGGCGGCTGCGTTGATGATGGCCGCCGGCCGGTGCGCCCGAATCGCCGCGGCACAGGCTTGCGGGTCGCTCAGATCCGCCTCTGCCCGGCCCAGATAGATCGCATCGGGTGCGAGGGACTGCAGTTCCCGGGCGACCTGCCCGGTTTTGCCGAAAACGAGAAGTGTCATGCCCGGGTGCCCAGCCGTTGCCCCACGCCCTGCCGCGATTGCAGCGCGCGCCACCAGTCTTCGTTGTCGAGATACCATTGCACGGTTTTTGCCAGGCCTTCCTCGACGGTTACACTCGGTCGCCAGCCGAGTTCGGTGCGAATGCGTGTCGGATCAATGGCATAGCGTGCATCGTGGCCGGGACGGTCAGCGACGAAGGTGATCTGATCGGCATAGCTGCCGTGCGGTTTGGGGCGTTTTTCATCCAGAATGGTGCACAGCGTGCGCACCAGATCCAGATTGCTGCGCTCGTTTTCGCCGCCGATATTGTAGCTCCGCCCGAGCGCCCCCTTGTGGGCCACCAACAGCAGCGCATCGGCGTGGTCCTCGACAAACAGCCAGTCCCGGATGTTCGCGCCGGTGCCATAGATCGGCAACGGCCTGCCCGCCAGCGCGTTCAGAATGACCACCGGGATCAGTTTTTCGGGGAAGTGATAGGGGCCGTAATTGTTGGAACAATTGCTCAGAACCACAGGCAGGCCGTAAGTCTCGAACCAGGCGCGCACCAGATGATCGGAACTGGCCTTCGACGCGGAATAGGGACTGCGCGGATCATAGGGCGTGTCCTCGGTGAACTTTACCGTGGGGTCATCGGGCAGCGATCCGAACACCTCGTCAGTCGAGATGTGGTGGAACCGAAACCCGGCGGGCTTGCCCTGCTGCACCCAATAGGAGCGCGCGGCTTCCAGCATGTTGAAGGTGCCGGTGATGTTGGTTTCGATGAAATCGCCGGGCCCGTCGATCGACCGATCGACATGGCTTTCGGCGGCCAGATGCATCACCATATCGGGGTGGTGGGTGGCGAAAATCCGGTCCAGTGCGGCGCGGTCGCGGATATCGGCGTGTTCGAAACGATAGAGCGGGTTGTCGGCCACCGAGGCGACATTGCTCAGCGATCCGGCATAGGTCAGCGCGTCCAGATTGACGACATCATGCCCGCGCGCCACGGCCAGCCGCACCACGGCAGATCCGATGAACCCCGCGCCGCCAGTGACCAAAATCTTCATCCCGCGCCCCCGTAGGTGAACGGGCTGTTGAATTCGGCGAGTGTCGGGGCGGCGGCGTCTTTCAGCGACAGCACCGGTGCCGGGCCGAAATCCGGCCAGTCGATGCCGCAACTGTCCCATCGCACCGCACCATCGCAGTCCGGTGCATAATAATCCGAGCATTTGTAGACGATTTCGGTGTCGGGCTCGAGCGTGACGAAACCATGCAGGAACCCGGCCGGGATCAGCAGTTGTCGCCCGTTTTCGAAGCTTAACTCGAAGCCGATCCATCGTCCGAATGTCGGGCTGCCCTTGCGGATGTCGACCGCCACATCGAACAGCCGCCCGCGCCCACAGCGCACCAGTTTCGCCTGTGCGTGGGGCGGTGCCTGAAAATGCAACCCGCGCACTGTGCCTGCGGCGCGAGACAGGGAGTGATTGTCCTGCACGAAATCTGTCGTGATCCCGTGATCGGCCAGCGTCTTGCGGCTCCAGCTTTCGGAGAAAAAGCCCCGGTCATCGCCAAAACGTGCCGGCTCCAACAGGAGAACCCCGTCCAGATCGGTTTTTGTGACTTGCACGGTCAAACCTCCGCAAAAACCCTTGAGCATGGTTACCAGCTCAATCCTGGATTGTCACTGAAAGGATTGCCCGTGCCTGGTCATATGCCTCTGATTTTTCATTAAAATCCAAGACAATGGTGACGGATGCCGCGATTATCTGCCGATCGTCGACAAGGTAAAGAGGTGACCCGCCCCGAGCCGGTTTTCGATGTAAAGCCGGGGTGTCCCCGAAGCGGTGTCGATGGACAGGTTGATCCCGCCGGTCGCACCGGTCGTGCCGCTGAGCGGGCCGGTGTAATAGCCCACCATGGCCGACGGCTGCGCAAAAAGCGTGGTGAAGTTGCCTGCACCGCTCAGCGTGCCGGTGATCGACAGCAGCGCAAAATGCCCGCCGACATCCGCCGACAACCACAGCAGAATCCGCGCGGGATCTGACCAGGGAATATCGAAGGAATGCACCCCGTCATTGGCGATCTGCGCTTCCTTGAAGTAATGCTGCCCGGAGGGAACCCTCACCGCGCCGCTGCCGCCTTCGACCCGGATCGCCTCGTGATATGTGTTGCCGTCTGCACTGACCTTGATCGCGAAATCATCGCTGCCGGTGGTGCCGAATTCCGCGCGCCCCGACCAGTTGGTCTGAAACAACAGGCTTGCGGTATCGCCCGGGCTGAACTTGTTGATCTTGAGCTGGTGACCCGCGCCCTGGTGGGTCAACAGCACCGCATCCGAGGCCACGGCCAGCCTGTTGGTCGAGTCCGCCGTGGTGGCGATGCCCAGACTGTCGAGATTTTGCAGCACAACCGCATCCACCCAGGCCGAGCCGTTGAAGCGCAGCGCGCGCCCGTCAGCGGCAACATCGGCCCGCCATCCCTGACGCGGGATCACGTAGCTCCAGCTCAGCCCGTCAAAGACCGCGATCTGACCGTCCAGCCCGGCCCAGATCCCGCCCGCGCCCGCGCCGACCAGATGACAATCGCCCGCAGACGGGGTGGCCGGAGCCGCGGTCAGGGCGCTGCTTTGCACGGTCAGTTGGGTCACCGCATCCAGCACCTTGAGCGCCTCGTTATGAGTGACGTGTTTTTGCGCCTGCGCGGGCTGGATATAGGGCAGGGATAAACGCGGGGTGCTATCCGTCATCATCGACCTCTTTCTGACATCTGCGTGCTGATCTGGCTGCCACCCTGCCCGCAATCCCTCAAGAAAATGCATGGCGACCGAACGCTGCCCCCTGCTGCGGCGCAACACCGGGTCTGCGGGGTTTTCGTAAAACTGTCGGCGAGGGCCGCTGTTTTGCCCCAATCCCACCGGCAATTGTGACGGCCCGGCTGCGTAAGCTGTCCTTGGTGTGGGACGATCGGGTGAAAGATGGCACGGGCGCAGATTGCGGGCGTCGGTCACCTTGTCGGGGCAGAACTCTCTGCGCTGGCGGGCATAACCGACTTGGAGATTATCGCGCGGGACGGGCAGGCCGCGCTGGTGACGATCACGCGCGGTGGAGGGGCGCTGAGCGCTTATGACATCGCGCAGGCCGGTCCGGCAACGCTGCTTGAATCTTTCGCCATATCGCTCGACCAGATCGGGATTGAACAGCCCAACATCGAATTTTTGTCCGCCAGCTGGGGCAGTTTCATCCTGATGCCGGGGCTGGAGGCGGCGAGCCTGCTGTCGGTTACCACATCCGGGGTGATGGATGACACCTATCTGGGTTCGCGCCGGTTGATTACCGTGAATGGCGCTGCGCCCGCCGATCTGGCCGATCTGGTGCTGTTCGATACGGGCGCCTACGGGATCGCCGCATTGCGCTCGGGTGGGCTGATGCTGGCCGATGCCAGTGTGAAGAACCAGTTGACGCTGACGAACCTGCCGATGCTCCCGGCCCTTGCCGATGCCAGCCCGAGCGCGATTGAAACCCGGTGGATCGGCGCAAGCCAGGTCACGGTTACGGCTTTCGGCGCACAGAATGCGATCTGCGTGATCCGCACGGATGGTGCTGGACACGTTCTTGATCAGACAAATTATTTCGGATCGGCAGCCGAGGGCTGGTTCGCGACCCCCTCGGATATTGCGCTCACCGAGATCGGTGGTCAGGGCTATCTCGTTCTGGCAGCCAGCGGCACCGGGTCGCTGAGTGTGTTCGCGCTGCAGGACGATGGCACCTTGCGGCTGACAGATCATGTTCTGGACGACACGCACACAGCCTTTGCCAAGGTTTCGATTCTGGAACTGGTCGAACTGAACGGCCACAGTTATTTGATCGCAGCCGGGGCGGATGCCGGGTTTTCAGTTCTCGAACTGCTGCCCAACGGTCAATTGCACCTTGTCGGCTCTGTCGCGACCAGTTCGGAAATGCCGCTGAGGGGCATCACCGATATTGCGGCCATAGCCGATGACGGTGCGATCCGGCTGTGGCTGTCGATGCAAGCCTCGCCTTATCTGTCGGAATACCGGGTCGATCTGAGCAACCCCGGGGTGCAACTGAGCGCGGCTGCCTCTGGCGGCGCATTGCAAGGCGGCACCGGTGACGACAATCTGATCGGAAAGGCCGGAAATGATAGCCTGAGCGGCGGGGCGGGGGCCGATCTGCTGGTCGACGGCGCCGGCAGCGACACCCTGTCGGGCGGGGCGGGGGCCGATGTTTTCATGCTGACGCCGGACAATGGGCGCGACGTGATCCTCGATTTCAACCCGGCAGAAGACCGCCTTGATCTGACGGCCTACGGCCATCAGGTGCTGTCGAGCGCGTTTTTCATGTTCACCCGCGATTGGGGGCTCGAATTGCGGATCGGCAGTGACATCCTGGAACTGCGTCCGGCGGGTGGTGTGACGCTGCGCACCAGTGCGATGACCGTCGATGTCTTCGCCGGCCTCGACCGGGTGCTTTATGACGGCACCACGGCGCAGGCCTATACCCGCACCCTGTTCGGCACGGCGCTGGACGATACCTTGCAGGGGGCGTCGGACAACGAGGCTTTCCTGGGACTGGAGGGCAACGATTCGATCCTGTGCGGGGCTGGGGATGACGTTGCCTGGGGCGACATTGGGGATGACGTGATCCATGGGGAAGGCGGCAACGATTCGCTGAGTGGCGATCTCGGGGCGGATTACCTGACCGGGGGGAATGGCCATGACACGCTTCATGGCGGGGATGGCAACGACACGATCTATGGCGGCAATCAGGCCGATCTGATCTTTGGCGACGACGGCAACGATCTGATCTACGGCGACGATGGGCTTGATACGATTTACGGCGGCCTTGGCAATGATGTGCTGGTCGGGCTTGGATATTCCGACGTGATCTATGGCGATGACGGAAATGACCGGTTGTTGGGGGGCGATGGTGTCGATCAGCTTTTTGGCGGGGCGGGCAATGACACGCTGACCTCGGGCACCTGGTCGGATTTCCTGGATGGCGGGGATGGCGACGATTACCTTGATGGCGGCGGCAATGGGGAAGTCGCGATCGAACGGCTTTTTGGCGGGGCAGGCAATGACACGCTGATGGGGCAGGGCGGTTACGACATGCTCGATGGGGGCGAAGGTGATGATTACCTGGATGGCGGAACCCAGGCGGACAAGCTGTTTGGCCGCGCGGGCCACGACACGATCGTGGGGGGCGTCGGCAAGGATGTGATCTACGGGGGCAGTGGCGACGACGTCTTGTTCGGTGATGCCGATAACGATGTGCTTCTGGCCGAGGATGGCGATGACATGCTTGACGGCGGCGAGGGGAATGACCGGCTGAAGGGTGGCAGCGGCAACGACTCTCTGCTGGGCGGGCCGGGCGACGACACGCTGCAGGGGCAGGCCGGGTTCGACACGCTGATCGGCGGGGCGGGGGACGATATCCTGACCGGCAATTTCAACGGCGACATCTTTGTTTTCGCCGATGGTCATGGCCATGATGTCATCACCGATTTCGACGCAACCAATGCGGCCGAAAAACTCGATTTCCGTGCTCTCGGCGCTTTTTCCGATCTGGCTGATGTCTTGGCTGCCACCACGGTTTCGGGCGACGACCTTATCATCGACACCGGCGACGATAGCTCGTTGACGCTGCTGTCCGTTCAACTGGCGGATCTCGATGCGTCGGATTTCCTGTTCTGAATCGACGCGCGGTCAGCCCCATTTCGCGGGGAGTTCGAAGCCTTCGTCGCGCACCTCCTGCTTGATCCGCGCAACGTCCTCCGCCACAATTTCAGGGAAAAATGCGGGCATTTCGTATTTTACGCTTTCCGTGAACCGCCGCGACAATATCCCTTCGGGATAGTCGAAAGGGGCGATCCCGAGAAAGTCTTCGATCCGGCGCAACATGCCACGCTGATCGCTGTGGATGTCTTCGTAGAAGATCGCTTTCCAGTTTTCGCGCGGCAACGCCGCCTTCAGCGTGCGCAGCACCCGGCCGTATTCGGCATTTTCCCAGATATGCCGCTTCTTGACGAACCCGAGGAAATCGCCGGGGCCCCAGTTTTCCAGCTTGTGCAGCTCGTTCGTCATCTGCAGGTGAAATTTCGTGTGGCTCCACAGCCGTTTGACCGGGTCGCGCATGGTATAAAGCACGCGCAGCTTTTCGCTGTTTTGCAGAATATGACCCCAGGCCTCGGCCGGCAGATGGGCATGCAGGTTCGAAAAGTCGCAGGCATAGGTCTGCCGCTCGTTCATCAGGAACAGGCTGCGGTACCACAGGTCATCCACCGTCCGGTCCAGGTAAGCGTTCAGCCAGCGAATGTTGAAGCGCACCTTGTCGATATTGGCCCGTTCCGGGTCGAAGCGCGGCAGATAGCGGTCATGCGCTTCGCGCAGCCGCCGCTTTTCGGACAGGAGATTCCGATCGACATATTTGTGATAAAAATAATGGAGTTCCTTTTCAGGAGTGAAATGCAGTTCGGGGTGGCGTTCGAGCACGGCATAAAGCCAGGTCGTGCCTGCCTTCATCGCACCGATGCTGAGAAACAGCTTCCCGAAGATCTTGTGGTCGCTCATGTTCGAATTCCTTCGCCAGTCTGTGTTCGCACTGCGCGCGGGGGGCTGCCCTTGGCTCAAAGCAGCATGGAGATGTCTTTGTATGTGCCGGGCTCCATGAAGCGCAGAAGCGCGGACATGTCCCGCGGCACCGGAAGTCCGACGAATTCTGCCAGTTCTTCCAAAAAGGTTTCGGGGTTGGCCTGCGCCTTTTCGAAGGACACCATCAGGGTTGGCTTTTGTAGCCGGTAGACGAGGGCCAGGTTTTCCATCTCGATGCGCAACCGCGACTGGATTGTCTTATGTGTGGCCGCGCTGATCGAGCCCTGCGCGGCATCCGGCCGCCGGGCGCTGCGCAGGGCTGCAGGGATGGGGTCCCGAAACACGACGACGAAATGCGGGTTGGGGACGCACTCATAAACCCGCTCCAGATAGCGGGCCGCGCGCGGGTATTTCCACCCCCAGACGGCGTGAGCCGCACTGCGCCGGGCGATCGTACATTTGACCTGATCAATGAACGTAGGCCCATCTCCCCCGGAAAGGTCGGGATTGAACATCCTGTCTTCGATGTTCACCGGCAGATTGTCGCCCATGAATACACCCAGCCCCGCAATCGCCCCTGCGACCATACTCGTGCCGCCCCGGGGTGTGCCCAGGCAGATGATTGTGCGTTGCGCGGGGGGCTGCGACGGGACGAACAGGGGAAGGGAGGTGGAAAACATGGTGATCTCTGATGGATTGCAGCGGGAATGCGGGAAAGGGGCCGCGGATGGCTGTGCTGTTCCGGCGCCTCGAGGGGTTCAACTCGCCATATCGAGGCTGCTCAGGGTTTCCTCGAATGCGCGGGACGCGGCGTCGTGATGTTGCCGGATCTCGGCGGACCAATGGCAAGGCAGTTTGAGCGCATCACAGATCTGTGCGATCCCCTCACGGCTCAACAGCTTTGGCTGGTTTGCCTTGCCGCTTGCCCGCGCATCGACGTGAACGACGGACCAGTCGTTGTGCTTCACGCTTTCGATCAGGCTGAAGGTGGCATTGATCGGTTCGCAGGCGAGATAAGAAATGGTTTTGGGTGCCCGAGAGAAAACCAGCGGATGCAGCGCCGAACCATAGAACCCGGCGATGTTCCGATGTTCAAGCAGCAGCCGGAACTGTGCATCGAGCGGCAGGGTTTCAGGGTAGGCAATCCTGTAACCGGCTGCTTCCAGTAACCTTTCCAGCGTCGCCTCGCCGAAATAATACCGTCCCTTTTGGTTCGTGCGGGACCGTGAAATATAGAGAGGGCGCGGATCGGAATTCTGCGTGATGCCCCGGGCGGCGCAGAAGGTGTTGCCTACGGCTTCCAAGGCTTGGGCATAGCGCGGCAGGGCATAATTTCGGATCGACAGATCCGGCGCGAAGACCTGTAGCTCCTCGATCCGGGTTGGGCGATCCAGAATTATCACCCGATCTTGCGGCAGGCCAAGCGTCGTGATGATCTGCCGAAACAGCGCGCTTTTCCGATAATTCATTTCCGCGAAGACAATCGGTGCGGGCTGATTCAGGAACAGATGCATCCGCGCGAAGCTTTCGACCAGAATGTGCCCGAAATGCCCTGCGGCATAGCCACCGTAGACATAGCTGCCGTTTAGCCGGGGCATGTCGCTGTGCAGAAGCGATGAAGGTGCCGCGCCACTGCGACAACGATCGCCCTGATAGATTGCGCTGTTCTCGACGAAGCGTCCGTCGGCGTCATAAACCCCATGCGCATCAATGCCATGCGTGACCCCACCGACGACAACCGCATTCTGGACCCGGACCGGCGCAGAGTTCATTTGTCTCATTCGTGTCATGCCCTTTGCAGATCGGATCGTCTGGACTCAGCTTAGGGCGTTTACCTTAATCAACGGTTACCAGAGGCCTTCTTCACTCCACCCATCCGGCCGTTTATGCCGTGGCTGACCTGCCACGGGTCTTTCATCCAGCCGTGACCGGAGCCCGGTTGGTGTTTACGCCGATCGGCGCAGGTTGAGCAATCGCCCGACGCGCGGAGCTATCATCTCGCGCAGCGGGGCGGGCGA
>NZ_JARHUH010000022.1:0-13538 GCF_029222945.1 Paenirhodobacter sp. CAU 1674
GGATGCGGTGGTCGCCCAAAGGGGCTCACCGAGTAGCCGTCACAAGGGCCGCAGTTCTCGATGGTCGGCTGACCGTCGCAAACAGAAAACGCGCCGCATGACCCCCATGTTTTGTCCACTCCCCACAAAGTGAGGCAGAACCGATTAAAGGGCAACGCGACAGTTGACAACAGGGGAGCGTAGGGCGAAAACCGCATCGGGACATGCGCGAAGCATCCATCAGCACAGCAATCAGAGGCAGATCATGGCAAAGCCCGGCAGAAACACCATTATTCTGGGCGGCCTGGCCGTTGTCGCCGTGCTTGGCTGGCTGGCCTGGGACCGGCTGCAACCCGCCGGTCTGCCGGCGGGTTTTGCCAGCGCCAATGGCCGGATCGAGGCGACCGAGGTGGATATCGCGGCGCTCACCGGCGGCCGAATCGCCGAAATCACCGCTGCCGAAGGTGACATGGTCAGCGCAGGCGATGTGCTGGTGCAGATGGACGTGGTGCAGCTGAACGCACAAAAACGTCAGGCCGAAGCGCAGCTTGCCCGCGCCGAAATCGGCGTCGAGACAGCAAGGGCGCTGGTCGCTCAGGCCGAGGCACAAGAGCGCGCGGCCCGGGCCGCGGTTGATCAGGCAGGCTCGGTTGCCGATGCCGCGTCGCGCAGGCTTGAACGCTCTGAGCAGCTTGCAAAGACCAGTGCGATCTCGCAGCAGGTGCTGGATGATGACCGCGCCCGGTCCGCCCAGGCCCGTGCCGGTGTGGCCTCGGCCGAAGCCAGCCATGCGGCCGCGCTGGCGGGTGTCAGCAGTGCAAATGCCCAGGTGGTGGATGCGGGCGCGGCGGTCGAAGCGGCCAAGGCCTCGATCGATGCCATTCAGGCCACTCTGGACGATGCGACTCTGAAGGCGCCGCGCTCTGGCCGGATCCAGTACCGCATCGCACAAGAGGGTGAGATTGTGGGGTCCGGCGGGCGGATTCTCAGCCTTGTTGATCTTGGCGATGTTTATATGACGGTGTTTTTGCCGACGTCGCAGGTTGGTCGGGTGCAGGTTGGCTCTGAGGTTCGGCTTGTGATGGATGCGGCGCAGGAGCTGGTGATCCCGGCCACCGTCTCATATGTCGCCGATGTGGCGCAATTTACGCCCAAAACGGTCGAGACCGCCGATGAGCGCGAAAAGCTGATGTTCCGCGTCCGCGCCCGCATCGACCCGGAGCTGCTGTCGCGCCATATCGAATATGTCAAAACCGGCCTGCCGGGCATGGCCTATCTGCGGCTTGATCCGAATGCCGCCTGGCCTGACTTTCTTGCCAATGTCGTGAAATGAGCGGCCCCGTTTCTGGTGCGGTTGCCGGGGTCTCAGGCCTGACGCTGCGTTATGGCAAGGTCACGGCGCTGGATGATGTGACGCTGGAGATCCCTTCGGGCCGGATGGTCGGGCTGATCGGGCCGGACGGCGTCGGAAAGTCGAGCCTTCTGTCCCTGCTGGCGGGTGCCCGGGTGATCCAACAGGGCACGGTCGAGGTGCTGGGCGGCGATATGCGCGATGTGGCGCATCGAAACCGCGTCTGCCCGCGCATCGCCTATATGCCGCAGGGCCTGGGCAAGAACCTCTATCCGACGCTTTCAGTCGAGGAGAATCTCAATTTCTTTGGCTCGCTTTTCGGCCACAACAAGGCTGAACGCGAGCGGCGGATCACCGATCTGCTGGCGGCGACCGGGATGACGCCGTTCCGCTCGCGCCCGGCGGCCAAACTCTCGGGCGGGATGAAGCAGAAGCTGGGCCTGTGCTGCGCGCTGATCCATGATCCGGATTTCCTGATCCTCGACGAGCCGACCACCGGCGTCGACCCGCTGTCACGCCGCCAGTTCTGGGATCTGATCGACCACATCCGCGTGACGCGGCCGGGGATGAGCGTGATCACCGCCACCGCCTATATGGAAGAGGCCGCGCGGTTCGACTGGCTGGTCGCGATGAACGCGGGCCGGGTGCTGGCCACCGGCACCACAGAGGATCTGCTGTCGCGGACCGGAGCCGGGAACCTCGACGCCGCCTTCATCGCGCTTTTGCCGGAGGAAGACCGGGGCGAAGACAGCGCCGTGGTGATCCCGCCACGGACCACCGATGACAGCGACATCGCCATCGAGGCCGAGGGGCTGACACAGCGCTTCGGCGATTTCGTCGCGGTCGATAACGTGTCTTTCCGCATCCCGAAGGGCGAGATTTTCGGCTTCCTCGGCTCGAACGGCTGCGGCAAGACGACGACGATGAAGATGCTCACCGGGCTTCTGGAGCCGAGTGAGGGCCGGGTAAAGCTTTTCGGCCATGAGGTCGATGCAAGCGATCTGTCGGTGCGCCGCCGGGTCGGGTTCATGTCGCAGGCCTTCTCGCTCTATTCCGAGCTGACGGTGCGTCAGAACCTTGATCTGCACGCGCGGCTTTTCGATATGGCGGCCGAGAAGATCCCCGCCAGGGTTGACGAGATGATCGCCCGGTTCGATCTGGGCGACGTGACCGACAGCCTGCCTGAGGCGTTGCCGCTGGGTATCCGCCAGCGGCTTTCGCTGGCGGTGGCGATGATCCATGCGCCCGAGATCCTGATCCTTGACGAGCCGACCTCGGGGGTGGACCCGGTGGCGCGCAACGGCTTCTGGCGCATTCTGGCGGAACTTTCGCGCAAGGATGGCGTGACGATCTTTGTCTCGACCCATTTCATGAACGAGGCGGAATGGTGCGACCGCATCAGCCTGATGCATGCGGGCAAGGTGCTGGTCTCGGACACCGCCGAGGGGATCACGAAAGCCAAAGGTTGCGCCACGCTGGAAGACGCGTTCATCGCCTATCTTGAAGAGGCGATTGGCGAGACGGCACCCGCCCCCGCCGCTGCGCCCGAGGCCGCGCCCGAGGCCCCCGCAGCCGGGGTGACCCATCACGCGCAGCAATCCGGCTTCAGCCTGCGGCGACTGCTTAGCTATTCGCAGCTGGAAAGCCTGCAATTGCAGCGCGATCCGATCCGGCTGACCATGGCGTTGGTCGGCAGCCTTCTTCTGATGATCGTGGTGGGGCTGGGCATCAACATGGATGTCGAGGATCTGACCTTCGCCGCCCTTGACCGCGACCAGACCACCACCAGCCGCAATTATATCGCCGATATTGCGGGATCGCGCTATTTCATCGAACAGCCGGCCCTGACAAGTTACGACGAGATCGACGCAAGAATGCGCTCGGGCGAGCTGGCGCTGGCGATCGAGATCCCGCCCGGCTTTGCCGCCGATATCGCGGCAGGCAGGGATGTGCAGGTCGGGGCCTGGTTCGACGGCGCCAACCCCAGCCGCGCCAATACGGTGCAGGGCTATGTGCAGGGCATGCATGCCGACTGGATCACACGTCAGGCGCGTCAGCTTTACGGTGACAAGGCGAGCGGCGGCAGTTTCGAACTGGTGACCCGATACCGCTACAACCCCGACGTGCGCAGCCTGAATGCGATGGTCCCGGCGATCATCCCGCTGCTTTTGCTGATGATCCCGGCGATCCTGACCACGCTTTCGGTCGCGCGTGAACGCGAACTGGGCTCGATCATCAATTTCTACGTCACGCCGGTGACGCGGCTGGAATTTCTGCTTGGCAAACAGCTGCCCTATATCGCGCTGGCCATGCTGAATTTCTTCCTGATGATGGCCATGGCGGTCACATTCTTCGCAGTGCCCTTCAACGGCAGTTTTCTGGGCTTTACCCTTTCGGCGCTGATCTATGTCACCGCGACCACGGCGCTTGGTTTTCTGGTGTCGGTCTTCATCGCAAGTCAGGTCGCGGCGCTGTTCGCGACCGCCATGCTGACGATGATCCCGGCGGTCAGCTATTCGGGTTTGATCTACCCGGTCTCTTCGCTGTCGGGTTTTGGCCGGGTTCTGGGCGAGATCTACCCCTCGACCTGGTTTATCACCGCCGCGCGGGGGGCTTTCTCCAAGGCCTTCGGAATGGCGGAACTGGCCGGGCCGATGCTGGCCATGGGCATCGCCATTCCGGTGATTATCGGGCTGGCGGCGGCCTTCCTGGAAAAACAGGCGAAGTGAGGGGCGGATGAACCTGCGCAACACCTTCAATCTGGGCGTCAAGGAATTGCGCGGGCTCTGGCGCGATCCGGTGATGCTGGTGCTGATCGTCTATTCCTTTTCGCTCTCGATCTGGACCTCTGCGAACGTCTCGCCCGAGGCGCTGACGAATGCCGCGATCTCGATCGTGGATGAGGATCAGTCGCATCTCTCCGCCCGCATCACCTCGGCCTTTTATCCGCCCTATTTTGTCGAGCCGCAGATGACCACGACGGCCGAGATGGATCGGCGGATGGATCAGGGGCTGGATACTTTTGCGCTGAACATCCCACCGGATTTCGCGCGCGATGTGCTGGCCGGAAAAAACCCGGCGATCCAGCTGAATATCGACGCGACAAGGATGAGCCAGGCCTTCACCGGCGGCGGCTATATCCAGCAGATCGTGTCCTCCGAGGTTTCGGAATATGTGGCGGGCTACCGGGCCGAGACCGCGCTGCCGGTCGATCTGGCGCTCCGCGCGCGGTATAATCCCTCGCTGGATCCGAAGTGGTTCGGCGCGATTTCCGCCGTGATCCGGTCGATCACCATGCTGTCGCTGGTGCTGACCGGCGCGGCGCTGATCCGCGAAAAGGAACATGGCACGGTCGAGCACCTGCTGGTCATGCCCGTCACCGCGACCGAGATCATGTTTTCAAAAATCTGGTCGATGGGGCTGGTGGTGCTGCTGGGGTCAAGCTTATCGCTGATCATGGTGGTGCAGGGGCTGATGGCGGTGCCGGTGCAGGGCTCGGTCCTGCTGTTCCTTGCGGGCGCGGTGCTGATGGTCTTCGCGATGACCGGCCTCGGAATTTTCCTCGCCACGGTTGCGGGGTCTATGCCGCAATTCGCGCTTCTCCTCATGATGGCGCTCTTGCCGCTGCAGGTGCTGTCGGGCGCGATGACACCGCGGGAATCGATGCCCGAGATCATCCAGACCATCATGCTCGCAGCCCCCAACACGCATTTCATCATCCTGTCGCAGGGCATCCTGTTTCGCGGCGCGGGGATTGATGTGGTCTGGCCGCAGTTCCTGGCGCTGCTGGCCATCGGGGTGGCGCTCTTCTGGCTGGCGTTGATGCGATTTCGTAAATTCCTGCGGTAGTAAGGTATGTTGAAGAAAGCCCTTCTGATCCTGACTCTCGCGCTTGCGGGCTGCACTTCGCGCCCTGGGCCAGAGGTGCTGGCCCCCGATGCCGGCGCCCTGCCCGAGGGCGCCCGCCTTGTCCGGGTCCTGACTGTGACCACCCGTGCGCCCGAGGCGCAATCGCCGGGGGTCTTTGGCGCAACCCGTTCCAGCAGCCCGAGCTGGCTGGAATATGAGGTCTCGGTGCCGCCGGTCCATCAGCCGGGGCGCATTGAATGGCCCGATGGTGCGAGCGATGCCGCGAAGAACTTTGCCGTGCGTCGTCAGACCACGCTCAGCCGCGAGGCTTTTGCCGCAAGGCTGCCGCGTACGGGCGTCGGGCTTTACATCCATGGCTTCAACACCCGCTATCATGAGGCGCTCTATCGCGCGGTGCAGCTTTCGGTCGATGCGCGTATGAAGGGGGCGCCGGTCCTTTTCACCTGGCCCTCGGCGGGGAATGCCGGGGCCTATCTGGCCGACCGCGATGCCTCGGATTTCTCGCGCGCGGCGCTGGCCGATGTGCTGTGGCTTTTGACAAAGCAGCGCTCTGTCCGCGAACCGGTGCCGGTGCTCGCCCATAGCATGGGCGCGCGGATGACCATGGAGACACTGGTGCAGCTGCGCCTTGCCGGGCGCGGCGCGGTGCTGGACCGGATCGAGCTGGTGCTGGCCGCGCCCGATATCGATATCGACCTCTTCCGCGCCCAGATGGCCAGCCTTGGCCCGATGAAACACCCGATCACGGTGCTCGTCTCCTCTGACGATCCGGCGCTGAAACTGTCGTCGCGGCTCTCGTCGCGGAGAACGCGGCTCGGGCTTGCCGATGTGCATGATCCGGCGATCCAGCGGCTGGCGGTCGAGACCGGGATCCGGATCGTGGATATCACCGATGTCGCCACCAATGATTCCGCCCATAGCCGCTATGTCGGCCTGCTTTCCGGCGAGGCTGGGGCGAAGGTGGACAATACCCTTTTCGGTGGGGTACGTCAGGCTGGTGCCTTTGTCTTCAATCAGGTCGGTGGTGTGTTCAATGGCATCGGTGGCGCATTGGCAGAGTGATAAGGGCCGGCTCGGCCCTGCTCCTCATCTCAATTTCAGAGCAGGCATCATCAGCCGGGTCATGGTTTCGAAGCCGCGCTGAGTGCTGTTTTGCCAGTACCCTGTAATAATGGCCAAAGCCGTGACCGGAGAATCGGCCTGGGCCAGCAGGTGCAGCACCTTTGCCTGTTCATCGGCAGCCTCGGCAAGTACCGCCCAACCCTCGTGCCAGAGCTGTGGCGAGAGGATCGTGCCCTGCCGGACGGCCTCAAGCATCTGATGCGAAAGGCTCAGCGGGTCGACACTGGCGTTCGGGGTGGTTTTTTCGGCTGTCTGGCGGCTCATATTGGCATTTCTCCTGAAAACGAGTCTACACGCGCCGATTGTGGAAGAAGACAACCAGGCGCTCCTTGATCTAAATCAACACATGTTGATTTCCCTGTGTTATCTTGCCCTCGTCGAACTGGAGGCGCAGCATGGCACTTAATCCTAAAGCAGGTGGTCGGGGTCCGTCGGAAGATCTCTTGGAGGAAAGCCTCGGGATCGAGGCCTTCCAGGCCTTTGATCGGATCCGCGAGGCGCTTTCCGGTCAGCTGAGCGGCGGGATCTCTCCCGGCTCGATGATGATGGCTTATTTCGACTGGGCCTTTCATCTGGCACAGGCGCCGGGCAAGCGGATGGAGCTGGGCGTCAAGGCAGGGCGCAAATGGCAGCGTCTCATGGCGCATCTGATGTCTTCGGCGATGGATCCGCAGGCCGCGCCGGTCATCACGCCTTTGCCCGGCGACAATCGTTTTGCCGATGAGGCCTGGACGAAACCGCCCTTCAGCTGGATGTCACAGGCGTTTTTGCTGCAACAGCAATGGCTGCATAACGTCACCCATGAGGTGCCGGGTGTGACGAAGCACCACGAGGATGTGGTGTCTTTTGCCGCGAAGCAGATGCTCGATGTCTGCGCGCCCTCGAACAACCCTTTCACCAACCCGGAGGTGCTGGCGCGGACCTGGGCCACGGGCGGCATGAACCTTGTGAAGGGCTGGCAGAACTGGCTGCAGGACGTGACCCGCCAGATCAGCCATGAGCCGCCAGAGGGCGTCGAAGACTTCATCCCGGGCCGCGATGTGGCCGTGACGCCGGGCAAGGTGATCTTCCGCAACCATCTGATCGAGCTGATCCAATACACGCCCGCGACCGAAACCGTGCACCCCGAGCCGGTGCTGATCGTCCCGGCCTGGATCATGAAATACTATATCCTCGACCTCAGCCCGGAAAATTCGCTGATCCGCTGGCTGGTGGCGCAGGGCCATACGGTTTTCGCAATCTCCTGGCGCAACCCGGATGCGAAAGACCGCGATCTGACGCTGGAAGATTACCGCGAGCTGGGCGTGATGGCGGCGCTTGATGAGATCGCCCGTCTGGTGCCCGACCAGAAGATTCACGCCACCGGCTATTGCCTCGGCGGCACTTTGCTCTCGGTTGCGGCGGCTGCGATGGCGGGGGAAGGAGATGCGCGTCTCGCCTCGCTGACGCTGCTCGCGGCGCAGGTGGATTTCACCGAACCGGGCGAGCTTGCGCTGTTCATCGACCCGAGCCAACTGCATTTCCTGGAAAGCATGATGTGGAACCGGGGCTATCTTTCCGCCGATCAGATGGCGGGGGCTTTCCAGCTTTTGCGCTCGAACGACCTCGTCTGGTCCAGGATGGTGCGCGATTACATGATGGGCGAGCGGTCGGCGATGAATGATCTCATGGCCTGGAATGCCGACAGCACCCGGATGCCCTACCGGATGCATGCCGAATATCTGCGCAGGCTTTACCTGGAGAATGAACTCTCCTCGGGCCGCTTCACCGCCGGGGGCAAGACGGTGTTGTTGCAGAATATCCGGGTGCCGGTCTTTGCAGTCGGGACCGAGCGCGATCACGTCGCGCCCTGGAAATCGGTCTATAAAATCCATCAGTTCACCGATTGCGAAGTGACATTCGCGCTGACTTCGGGCGGGCATAATGCCGGGATCGTCTCGCCCCCCGGCCATCCGCGCCGCCGCTACCGGCTTGCGACCCGCGCCCATGGCGATGCGCTTTTGCCGCCCGAGACCTGGGCCGAAGCCAATCCCGCGACCGAGGGGTCCTGGTGGACCCCCTGGCAGGCATGGCTCGCCGCGCATTCCGCCGCCCTCGCCGCGCCGCCCGCGATGGGCAAGGCGCTGGCGGATGCGCCCGGCACTTACGTTTTCCAGAGGTGACCAGATGACCGACACATTGACCAACCATCTGTTCCACCAGATGAAAATCGGTGACCGCGCCAGTCTTGTCCGCCATGTCGGCCCCGATGATATTGCGCTTTTCGCCGCCGTATCGGGCGATGCCAACCCCGCGCATCTGGATCCCGGTTTCGCCGCGCATGGGCCATTCGGCCATGTGGTGATCCATGGCATGTGGACGGCAGCTCTGATCTCGGCAGTGCTGGGCACCCGCCTGCCGGGGCCGGGGACGATCTATCTCGACCAGCAGATCCGCTTTCAAAAGCCGGTCTCGCCCGACGATACCATCACCGCCGAGGTCGAAGTGACCGAGCTGATCGAGGGCAAGAACCGCGTCCGCCTGACGACCACCGCCCGCAATCAGCGGGGCGAGGTGGTGCTTTCGGGCGAGGCGCTGGTGCTGGCCCCGGTCGAGCAACTGACCTGGGTGCCGGGGAACCTTCCCGAGGCGGTGATCTTGCCGAAAGGCCGCTGGCAGGGCTTTGTCGAAGAGGCCCGCGCGCTGCCGCCGGTGCGGGCGGCGGTGGTGCATCCCTGTTCGAAATCCGCGATCCTCGGCGCGGTCGAAGTGCGCGACGAAGGGCTGCTCCACCCGATCCTGATCGGCCCTGGCGCCAAGATCCGCGCGGCGGCAGAAGAGGCCGGGGTTGCGCTCGACGGGTTCCGGATCGAAGAGGTCGAGCACAGCCATGCGGCGGCGGCGCGGGCGGTGGAACTGGCTGCCTGCGGCGAGGTCCAGGTGCTGGTGAAGGGCAGCCTGCATTCGGACGAACTGCTCGCGGCGGTAGTCTCGAGAACCGGCGGGCTGCGCACCGAACGCCGGATCAGCCATGTCTATGCGATGGATGTGCCGGCCTATGGCAAGCCGGTGATCGTGACCGATGCCGCGATCAATATCGCGCCGAGCCTGGAGCATAAGCGTGACATTTGCCAGAATGCCGTCGATCTGATGCGGCTGCTGGGACTGGATCAGCCGAAGGTTGCGGTACTGGCGGCGGTCGAGACGGTGAACCCGATGATGCCCGCGACGCTCGACGCCGCCGCGCTGACGGTGATGGCGGCACGCGGTCAGATCACAGGCGCGCTGGTCGACGGTCCGCTGGCCTTTGACAATGCGATCAGCCCCGAGGCGGCGGCGACCAAGGGCATCATCTCGCAGGTGGCGGGTGAGGCCGATATCCTGCTGGTGCCGGATCTTGAGGCGGGGAATATGCTCGCCAAACAGCTGATTTATTTCGCAGGCGCCACGGCGGCGGGGCTGGTTCTGGGCGCGCGGGTGCCAATCGTGCTGACAAGCCGCGCCGATCCTCTGTCGGCCCGTATCGCCTCTGCCGCGCTGGCGAAGCTGGTCGCGATCCGCAAAGCGGAGGCAAAGGCGTGACCCGCGATCTGATCCTGACCTTCAATGCCGGGTCTTCGACCATCAAACTGGGCTTTTACGCGCTGGAGATCGCCGGGCCGCGCCCGCTGGCGACGGGTGTGATCGACTTTCGCGACGAGCCCTTCGCGGTGCGACTGAAGCGGGATGGCGAGACCCTGTCCGGCCCGATCAGTGCAGATCCCGGCGATCTGACGGCGGTGTTGAACCAGGCTTTCGCCTGGCTGGCCGGGCAGTTCGATCTGTCGCGCCTCGCGGTGATCGGCCACCGGGTGGTGCATGGCGGCGATATCTTCACAGGCCCGGCCCGGATCACCGATCAGGTGATCGCCGAGATCGACGGGCTGGCACGGCTCGCGCCCTTGCATCAGCCGCAAAGCCTCGCGCTGATCCGGGCGATGCGTGCGCTTTATCCGGATGTGCCGCAGACCGCCTCTTTCGACACAGCGTTTCATGCAACCAACCCACCCCTGATGCGCCGCTTTGCCATCCCGCGCGCGCTTTATGACCAGGGGATCAAGCGCTACGGGTTTCACGGCCTCTCTTACCGCTATATCGCCGGGCAGTTGGGCGATATGGCCCCGGATGCGAAGGTGGTCGCCGCCCATCTGGGCAGCGGTGCCAGCCTTTGCGCGATCCGGGGCGGTGAGAGTATCGACAGCTCGATGGGGTTTTCGACCCTCGACGGTATCCCGATGGCGACGCGCTCGGGCGCGCTGGACCCCGGCGTCATCCTGCATCTGATGGGCGAGATGGGGCAAAGCCTGAAACAGGTCGAGACGATGCTTTACCGCGAAAGCGGGCTGCTGGGGGTTTCAGGCTTTGAGGCTGACAGCCGCGAGTTGATGGCAAGCCCGCGCCCCGAGGCCGCCGAGGCGATTGAGCTTTTCTGCCTGCGCATCGCCGGCGAGGTGGCGCGGCTGGCCGCCAGCATGGGCGGGATCGACGCGCTGGTCTTCACGGCAGGAATCGGCGAGCATCAGCCCGGTATCCGCGCCCGTGTCGCCGCGCGGCTGGCCTGGCTTGGGGCAGAGCTTGACCCCGATGCCAATGAAGCAGGGTCGCGCAGGATCAGCACCGCCGCCAGCCGGGTGCAGCTTCTTGTCATTCCGACCGATGAGGAAAGCATCATCGCCCAGGAGGCCGTCAGCGAAGAGGCAGCGACATGATTGATCTGAAAGGCAAACGCGGCCTCGTGGTT
The DNA here is from genome assembly GCF_029222945.1 of Paenirhodobacter sp. CAU 1674. Lineage (NCBI taxonomy): Bacteria > Pseudomonadati > Pseudomonadota > Alphaproteobacteria > Rhodobacterales > Paenirhodobacter > Paenirhodobacter sp. CAU 1674. The sequence goes on from NZ_JARHUH010000022.1 coordinate 11,082, forward strand.
GGCGTGGCGAATGAGGCCAGCATCGCCGCCGGTTGCGCCAGGGCCTTTCGCGCGGCGGGGGCAGAGCTGGCGCTGACCTTTCTTAATGAAAAGGCCCGGCCATGGGTCGAACCCGTGGCGCAGGAAGTGGGTGCGCCGCTGTTCCTTCCTTGCGATGTGCGTGAACCCGGCCAGTTGGAAGCCGTGTTTGACCGCATTACCGCTGAATGGGGGCGGCTTGATTTTCTGCTTCATGCCATCGCCTTCGCCCCGCGCGAGGATCTGCACACCAGCGTTGTCAACGCTTCGGCCGAAGGTTTTGCGACGGCGATGGATATCTCTTGCCACTCCTTCCTGCGCATGGCGCGGCTGGCGCGGCCTTTGATGCAGGCGGGTGGTTCGCTGATCACGGTCAGCTTTTACGGCGCGGATCGGGTGGTCGAGAATTACAACCTCATGGGTCCGGTAAAGGCCGCGCTGGAGGCTTCGGTCCGCTATGCGGCGGCCGATCTGGCGGGCGAAGGGATTCGTGCCTTTTCGCTTTCAACCGGTCCGGTCAAGACCCGCGCCGCCTCGGGGATCGACCGGTTCGATGCGCTGATGGATAAGATTCGCGCCCGTACGCCTGCGGGAAAACTGGTAAGCATCGAAGAGATCGGTACGCTGGCGGCCTTTCTGGCAACCGAGGCCGCAAGTCCCATGAGCGGATCGGTGGTCTATGCCGATAACGGATTTCACACCACCGCCTGAGGCAGGCGCGGGGCCCCGCCCTTGACCGGAAGGCGGATCCGGGGCAAAGCGGAATCAACATCAGTTGACAGCATTCTGACAGGCGCCGCCGCGTGACCTTCTTTACGGTTCATCCCTTCCATTCCTTCAATCTTGCCGTGGTCTTGCTGATCGCGGGCAAGATCGGCGTTGTTGCAGAACTCCCGCTTCGGGAGTGAGGAGTAACGCGCGAAAGTTGGTGATGCCCTGAGGGGCGGCATATCATGGCGGTGTTCAGACGCCGTCAATTCTCAGCCGAGAAAGGGATATGATGGTGTGGATGCCGCCGCCCGGCGTCATCGCAACATATCGTCATGCTGATGGCAGCGTGGCAAAGGAATGAGGCACCCACATGACTACAGCAACCATCATCGGCCTTGATCTGGCAAAGAACGTTTTCCACGCGCATGGTGCCTCCGAAGCCGGTGCCGTCGTGTTTCGCAAAAAGCTTTCTCGAAGCCAGGTTCTGCCGTTTCTCTCGGAGCAACCCAAATGCATCGTCGCCATGGAAGCCTGTGCGACCGCCCACGGTTGGGCGCGGGAGATTGAACGCCTCGGCCACAGTCCACGCTTGATCCCACCGCAATATGTGAAGCCATATGTCAAACGCCAGAAAAATGATATGGCAGACGCGGAAGCCATTGCCGAGGCGGGCTCACGTCCGACCATGAGGTTTGTCGAGCCCAAACCCGAGGATCAGCAGATCAGCGCGATGGCCTATCGGACGCGGCAGATGTTCATTGGCCAACGCACCCAAACGATCAACGCCTTGCGTTCGCATCTGGCGGAACACGGTGTGATTGCCGCGACCAATATGTGTGGCCTGAAGAAACTGTCTGCGATGATTGAAGACGAAACGGTGTCCATGCCATGCAAAGTCCGCGAATTGGCGCATGTCTATGTCGACCATATCGCGCAGCTGACAGCGCAGATCGCAGAGATGACGGGTGAGATGCGGGAAATGGCCAAGAAATCCGCGGTGGTGAAGCGCTTGCAGACTGTCCCCGGGGTTGGACTGCAAACCGCAATGGCAGTCGAAACATTCGCGCCGGATCCGGGATGTTTTTCCCGCCAACTTCGTACAAGCCCGCCGACTCCCAACGCAAGTGGAGTCGGCTATAAGGGCTTGTACTCAATGTAGAAAATCGCCCTGCAGGGGCGATTTCCCGTCCTTTGTCAAATGGATCGCGCTTCGCGCTCATGGCACCACGCGATGCGGTCCCCGCATCGCGCATCGCGTCTTTCGCGCCCCGTCTCTTGCACCCCGCAAGACGGGTTTTGCCGCGTGCTGACCGTCTCGCGTCACCCGCAGAACGACATACGCGAGACTGCCTCCCGTCGTCTGGAGCGCGCTATCCGTCACCTGCATTCCGTCCGCAGCACATCGCCAAACGCATCCCGACATTTGGAGGGTGTGTGGTGCCCCGCGACGAATGCTGAAGGCACCACGGCAGACGTCGCACGGTCATCGCAAAACGCCGCCCGCAGCATGCCAGGCGCGGGTCGCATCCCGACTTCTGCTTGACCCCTCCGCCTCATGCGTTTAGCGACACTTTAGCATTATCGTTGCGATTCACTATTTTTGCTGAGGATCAGAATGCCGAACGAAAATCTTGTGGTGATCGCAGCGATGGCCCGGAAAGGGGGCAGTGGAAAAACGACGCTTTCGCGCGCCTTGATCAGCGCCGCGATCGCCGCCGGACGCAGAGT
>NZ_JARHUH010000023.1:0-9881 GCF_029222945.1 Paenirhodobacter sp. CAU 1674
AATCCACGGTGTAAATCCCCCAACCCTCCCCTCTCGGAAAGGGCAAAAGTGGACGACTTTTACGCCGCCCGCGACACCACAACGGCGCCGCTACCGTGGCCGAGTATTGCTCCGCCGTTCACACTTCAAGCCCTTGTTCAGTCGGCTGATCTCCGCGCTGTTGGCGTATTGCAAAGCCAAGAGGGAAGTCTCGCCACAGACGAATTTGGCGTTGGTCACTTGGACCTGCCCATCCTTCTTCGGCCAAGAGAAGACGGTCTGGATGTCAAAGCCCTGCCGAACGCGCTCTTCATCGTTGGCCGTGATGCGCTCAGTCGGGGCCGCCTCGACGTTGTCGATGCGCAGAGTCTTCTTGATGGGGACTTCACCCGCCATGTGGTTGTTGCACCCATGGCAGCGCTCGACCTCGCCCTCGTGTGATGCGCCACAGTTGGAGCAGATGTAGATATCCTTGGTCGCCAATTCCGATCCGTCGCCCTGACGCACCTCGGGCGGCAATTTGGCTTTCATAACCCGGTAGGCGCGGCCCTCATGATAGATCAGACTGCGCGGACCGAATTCGGAAATGGCAAGGAAGCGGGCTCTGGACAGGAATGACCCCGTCTTACCTTCGCCAGGAACAAACGCGTAGAGCGGCAGGCGCGGGAAGTTGTACCCGGGCAGGAAGCCCTCAGTTGCCAGATACCGATACGAATAGAAATCGGAGCCATTCGAGGCTTTGCCTTGTTCGAGGATGGCGATCTGATCCTGGGCCTGCATTTGCGCGGCCTTGATCTTGCGCCGGTCGGCTCCCGAAAGCCCCGTAATCTCCGAACGCTTGTTGGCCTCGGCCAATTGCGTCCTGGCAGAGCTATAAAGCTCCCGCCAACGGTCGAAGGCGCGGTCAAACTCCTTTGGGGCATTCATGGCCGTGTGAAGAACGAACTCGTCTGGATCATCCATCCAGATCGGGGTTTGCCCTCCGTCGGACGCCAGAATCTGCTTCAAGACACGCGCCATCGGTCCCCGTGCCTGCGAGACCAGAGCGGGTTTCGAGATGACTGCCAGAACGTCCTCCTTCAGCGGGAATTTATCCCCGTGAAGGTCCAGAATCTCCGGGATGTCGGGAGAAAGCGCCAGTTTCGCTTCCGCCAGCCACACCGCATGCAGGTGCGATCGGACCAGCTCTTCATTGGTTATGTCGAGCGCTGGCGGCCGCACGACACCGGCCACCATATCGTTGCGCCGTTCGAAGAAATACTGATCATGCGGTGACCCCGAGGCGCAGTATGTCACGACAACCGCGGCTTGGCCTGAGCGACCGGCACGACCAGCACGCTGCGCGTAGTTCGCCGGCGTAGGAGGTACGTTGCGCAGGTAGACGGCGTTCAAGGCGGAAATATCAACGCCGAGTTCCATGGTCGGAGAGCAGAACAGCGCGGGAAGGAACCGGTCTGACTCGCCCGTAGCCCGGATTTCCGTGCGGTATTCCGAGCTGGCGAGGTGCTCCATGTCATCCTGCTCGAAACGGAACCGCCACTCACGCCACTCTCGCTGCTTTTGCGAAACCTGAGCCGTGTGCTCGCGTCCCTCCAGCCCCCAGTAGGAACTGCGCCCGTCGCCAAGGTCACTGGCAATCGCGGTGTAAAGGTCGTGGAAATATCGGTTGCCGCGGTGGGTTTCATCATCGAGAGCCGGTCCAGGCACAAGCCGAACCGCAGATGGTGACAGGCGCCAGCCCGTCACATCGCTATCGAGTTCAACAGGCACCAGCAGCCCTTCGTCGCTCAGGAAGACAAGCATCCCTTCCATGAACTCGTAGTACTCATCCTTGTTCAGCTTCATGCCGAGAACCGACTTCCGGTTCACGAGCCGTGCGATCCGCGAATTGGGACCTGCCCGAAGAAGCGTTTGTTCTTCACGCAGCGTGACGACGTTCTTGCTGCCCGCGCGCAGGACAAGCGAGGACCGCGCTCGCGGATTTTCCTTTTGGTCAATGGCCCAAGGTGCCTGAAGCAGCATTCGGGATTTCTGGGCCACGCCGTCGAGGACAGTCAGGTCCAAGGCTTCAGTCTGAACAGCCAGGCCCTCAAGCATCGCGGACAAAATCGCCTTTAGAATTGCCTGCCGCTGTTCGAGGCTGAGGTCTCCCAGCGCTGGATGGATGGCCATGAAGCGCTCGCGATCTTCAGAGATTTCCTCGAGGCCGAGGAAATTCACGTCGATCAGGTTCAGGACAGACAAGCTGGGGTTGGTGAAGCGCCAACCGCGACGCAGGTCCGTCCAGACACGATGGGCGAGTACCTTTGCGAGCGACCGCTGGGCATCTTCACGAATGATTGCACCAGCATTCGAATCCAGCAGCCAATGCTGGCGCGCCTCTTTGTTGGCGGCAGTAAAGCCGAGCGCCTTCACCACCTGCAGGCCGAATTCGTCTTCTGCGAGCCCACCTGAGCCAGCAGCAATGACCGCGCGAAGGATGGCTCCGCGCAACAGGCTTACGAAGAGGAAGTCATTAAAATGGCCAGACTGCAGGGCTGCGTCCTGACGGTTATCCGTGAACCCCAAAAGCTTCCGCTTCGTCTCGGGTACGCCGCTCCCGGGTTTGTTCATCCACTCCAGGGCGCTGGCGACCAGCAAGGTTGTTGCCGAGCTTCGCCCTTCGCCGGAGAGCCCGGCCAGCTTGCTGCGCTCTCGCATCCCCTGCGTCGGTTCGTCATGGCAGCACAGGCAGAACGCGAACTTTCCCGGGATGAACCAGAAATCGTTTCCGCCCGCTCCGTGGCGACCATCAGCACCGACGACGTAGGACACCGGCATACGCTTCTTGCGATACCCTCTCAGCCGTTCAATGCCGTTTTTCTCTTCTCGCCAGCTTTCGGGGTAACCCTCAAGCTCGCCAGTGAACTGGAAGTCAGTATCGCCCGGCGTAACCGGACAGAGATACCCCGCGACCTCGTCTTCTTCAGTGTCGAGCGGCGTGTCGTCGATGCTTCGGGGCAGAAAGCGCAAGCTCCCATCATCGTCGACCTTGGTCACGACATGGTATTCTTGGCCACAATTTCGGCAGAACCGCGTGGGGTAGAGGCGGTTTCCGGGTGCTTCGGGGTCCTCGAGCTGCCCTTCAAGAAGGATCCTACGCGGCCTGGCTGTGAGCGTCGCAAAGACCTCACCGGCACCGGAGATGAACCGGTGGAGTTTGAAGGCGAGAAAGGCTCCGTCCTTCGTGCCGCCGCGCTCATGCTCCGGCAGGCTTACCCGGGTCAGGAATTTTTCGAGATAGTCTCGGCAGGTTTCGGCATCGACCGCACTGGCCAGAGAAAGCTTTTCAACGGCTTCTTCGAAAGGGATAGGCTTCTTCCTGCGAAGCTCAAGCCCATCGTCCAATCCGAGTTCGAGTTCGGCCCACACCGAGAGTGGATGGCGCTTCAGGGTTTCGTCATCGAGTGCGTCCGGCAAAGGCTGAGTCAGGGCCGTCTTCAAAGCGCCAAGGACGTGCTCGGTCTTCAGGGCGTCATCGGTCGCGCGCTGCAAGGACTCGTCGATGACCGCGTCCGGGCCAATGTCGGTGCCAAACAGACGAGACGCTACCTTCGCGACAGCAAGCGCGCGGCTCTCGTCCGATCCCTCGGAGGCCATCGTTGCCGAGGTCCCGATGCAGATTGGCTCCTTCTCAGGCGAACACCTGTCTCGCAGGCGTCGCACGAGGACCGCGACATCGGCACCTTGGCGCCCGCGATAGGTATGGAGTTCGTCGAGAATGATGAACTCGAGACCGGACGCGTTCGAGACAACTTTCGAGTCCAGGTCGTCCTGACGCGTCAGAAGCAATTCTGCCATCATGTAGTTCGTCAGGAGAATGTCGGGCGGATTGGCAGCGATGCGCTCCCGCTCTTCACGGCTTTCCTGACCGGTGTAACGTTTGACCACCGGCTTGAGCTCATCGGGCAAACCGGAACCGGCGATGAACTTGTCGATCTCCTTCATCTGGCTATTTGCCAGTGCGTTCATGGGGTAAACGATGATTGCCGTCGTGCGACGCGGCTTTCCTGCGCGCCGCGCGCGGATGATCGAGTCGACAACCGGCACGAAGAAGCACAGGGATTTCCCCGAACCCGTACCGGTTGTGACGACGTAACTCTTCCCTTGCTTCGCCTTTGCGATCGCCTCGGCTTGGTGCCGGTGAAAGCGAAGAGGCGTAGTGCCAAAGCGGAAAACCTTGCCCGTGCCGTCGTCGAGATCACCCGTGGCGACGAGTTCATCGACCGTCGGCCCCGCCATAAAGCGTGGGTTCAGAGACAAGAGGGCATCCGGCCAGAATTTTCCGGCGTCGTACTGGGCATCGATCTCGGATTTCAGGTCGGGCGCCCGAATTGCGCTGAATGAACGCGAAAAGTGCTCGTAAGCACGGATCAATTGATGGTCGAACTCAAACGCTTTCATTCAGGCGGCCTCCTCGGCGTCCGGGGTCGGCACGTCAAAGCCTTCGTCGTCCTGGAGAACGTCCTCGCCTTCCTCCGGCACGGAATCTGCCCTGACGATCGCATGCCCGGTCGCCTTTGAAATCATGGCAAGGAGCCGCGTCTCCCGATCCGCCATGAATCCCTCGAAGTCATCCGCCCTCAGCAAGGAGGGATCCAGCCCGTGGGACGCCAGATAATCGTCAAGCGCTTCGCGGGCGATCGGCGGGTTGTCCTTTCCGCCTGTTTCCAGTCGTTCCAGGTAGACCGATGGAGCTACGCCGCCAAGAATGCGGTTGGTCTTGTAGCTGAGCGGCGTCTTGTTGACGACGGTGTCAAAGACCTTCGGCTCGATCTTCTGCTTCTTGCACCAGTCCTGCGGGAAGATGTGGTGGATATCGACGTATTCGTCAAAGAACACGGTGTCCTTGAAGTGCTGGCCGGAGCGTAAATCTCTCGCGCCTTCGGCCATCAGAAGGGCATGGATGCCCTTGTAGGCAGCCGACAGGCGGGTGCGCAGGGTGCGCAGTCGCTCCGGGCGGAAGCGGCCATCGGTGATCGTGCTGGGCTCGGGTCCACCGTCAAGCCACGCGGGCACTTCGAGCACGTCCTTGGCAAATCGGGACTCGATGGCCGAGCCATACAGCTCGCCAAAAATGCCGCACCAGAACCAGCGGGCAAGCTGGTCCTTCACCGCAGCGTGGTCGAACCTCGGCCCGATGATGGCGAGGATCGCGGCAAAGGGGACAAGCTGGCCCTGATAGGGCAGATCGATGACCCGGTAGATGTGGTTCTGCCGGAGGAACTTCGCCGCAGTCTTGAACCCTTCTTCGACCGCAGCACGGTGTTTCAGGTACGCCTCCAGCGGCAGGTCTAGGAGCGACTGACGCGTGGCCCGGACTGCGGACAGCTCCGACTCCTTACGCCCGGCGGCGATTTCGGCCGCGCGGGTCTCGACCCCATGCAGGAGGGCGATGGCCTGGAGCACATCTGTTGCCGCGACTTTTTCCAGCACGCCGAACTTCTGTTCGGCTGCCCGCCCAAAAAGCTGAAGTCTCGTCTGGAGCCCCGGCTGGCCGTCGGCGCCGAGCCAGTCGTCCCGCAGGCGATGGCCGCGGGCTGCATACATCGCTGTCACAAGCTCGAATGCGTCGAGCGGCTTGCCGCCGGTATTCACCTTCTCAAAGACCAGACAGACGGCCTCGTGGGAGGTGTCGGGGCTCAATGCAATTACGGGCAGCTGGTAGGCCTTGAAGTTCTGCAGGACCTCATCCTTAAACGGCTTGAAGAGCTTGCGTGTCTCCGGGTCGTTTTCCAGCCAGTATTCGTTGAAGCCATCTTGCCATTCGTCCCAGTCAAAAACCTGGTTCAGCGGGAACATGAGATTTTGGTATTCGAGTTCCGGCGTGGAGAGATCGAGGTCGATCTTCCGGTCGAAGTCCGACTTGATCCGCCGATCCTCGGGTACAGAGACAATGGCGTTTTCGCGGTCCTCGGCCGGATTCATGGCTTTTCGAATGTCGATGTAAAACCAGCGCTTCACGAGCTTGAGGCGAGGCGTGACCGTTTGCACCACCTCGCGGCGCAAGCAGGTCTGATAAAGCGAGGTCATGCGCTGCTGGCCATCCAGCAAGAGCTGATCCGGTGCGTCGTCGCCAACTGCGGCATCCGCCCCCTGGATTGGTCGGCGTGCGAAGGTATCAGCCGCACCAGGCTTCACCTCTAGCGTCATCAAGGCGCCGACCGGGAACGCCTGCGAGATCGAGGCGATCAGCCCCTTGATCCGTTCCTCGTCCCAAACCCAACTGCGCTGGAAATCCGGCAACTGAATCTTGCCGTTCCCACACTGACGGAGAAGCTCCTCCAAGCTGACCGGGTTGGTCTTGAATGCCGCTTGTTTACCCAATCTGGCTCTCCTCAAATGAACTTGCAGGCTTCTGACAACTGGACGCGATGACCGAAGAAGGCTTCATTTCGAACCCTCCGGAGCGCCAGCTGCTCGAATGCCGCTGAAAATTTCGTCGCGATTGATCAGCACGATTTGCTGGTCTTGGGGCGTGCGCGCTTCGGGGGCGGTATCTAGACCGAGGCGTTTGAGCGCATAGTAGAGGAGCGCACGTCTCACCTTGATTTTCGCCTTGCCGCCTCGCATGCCATAGTCGAGCGCGATAACCTTCGCTTGTGTTTCCGAGAGGTCGGGGTGGGGCCCGACTTCCAGCGTGACCTCGGAAAGCCAGTCGTGATCGTCGCCAGCCGATTTGTCGTTTTCGCCCGAGCCTCGGATCTCGAGCATCCGCGACAACAGGAAGTCCTTGAAGCAATCGTCGGTTTGGCAGAACGCCCGAGTGTGCCACCGGAAACCGTCAAATGCGATGGCATGGGGGGCGATCCAGCGCCAGCGCGGCTCGGGGCTGGACAGGGACTGGTACTTTACCTCGATCGCCTCGGACCGGCGGATGGCGCCAACGACCGAACGAAGCGTCGCCGGATTGACCCCACGAACCGGCGTAGGGGCGGCCGCGTAGGGCGGGAGGTTGGCGATCCAGGCGTCCTCGCGGTCGAGGAGCCCGTCAGCGACTGATCGCAGCTGTGCAAGGTAGCGGCTCGCGTCAGGCTCGAGGAACTGCGGCTTGAACTCGGACCCTCGTACATAGGTTCGCGCACTCTTGTCGTAGAGCATGTTGTCGGGGGCGAAGCCGATGTACCGATTCAGGTCGGTGGACGCCTGGTTCACCGATACCCCGAACTGATCCATAAGATCGCTGCGGTTCACATGCCCCTCCCAGAACAGGCGGAACTCTATGAACTCGAGGCGCTGCTCGACACCCCAACGAAGTTCCGACCGGTCGCTCTCCAAAATCACCTCCGGGCCAGATCGGTGGACCCGCAAACTATGCGGGCCCATTTTCTGTGCTCTCGATGACGCTAACTGAGGGGAGGAAAGCGGGCAATCGAAATTGCGCGTAAAGTGATTGTTTTCGAACGCGGTTCTATCTGCAGATGTGGATGGAGGTTATGGCTTGGGCCGGAGGGGCGGAATGGTGCGTGGTGGCGAACTGCAGGCTATTCAGCACACGCAACTTCCCTGCGCAGGTCAGAACTAGTTGCCGCGCAGGGTTTTGCTGACGATGCCCGCGCCGGTTTCAGCGCCCAGCCTTGATCTCCTCCAAATCACGCAGCTCTTGCTGTTCGAACGCAAGCACATCTTCGACACGATAGATCACCCGCCCGCCTAGCTTCATGAAGCGCGGCCCATCGCCGATCCACCGCCACCGCTCAAGTGTCCTTGGGCTAATTCTCCATCGGGCAGCCAGCTCGATTTGACTGAGGCACATTTCTCGCATTTCCGTTTCCTTTCGAACGACCACCATGGTCGCACGACGACGAATGCGTAGAAAGAAAACCTATTCAAGTCAGTGTGTTGGGGGCGCTGCGCGTTGCCGGCGGCGCCCTTCGGACAGTGGGCGCAGCATCGAATTGCCCAGTAAACCGGCGTCGAATTGCGAAATGTTCCCTAGAACTCCGTTACGCCCTGCAGATTGCCGGAGCCCCCTCAGGGGTCACGGGAGACGGTCCAGTTGTAAGCGCACCTCCTCCGCCACTTGCACATTGCAAACCCGAAAACAGGTCCCTCGCGGGGCCTTTTTCTTTATGTCCCAAAGGGGTTTGCAGGGACCATCCGCCCTTCGGAGACTGGCCAACTGCGCGAGATCGGTCTCCGAACGCCCACCGTCTCTTTCCACCCGCCCTGCGCTCTCGGCGAGACGGGTTCAAAACATCCATGGATTTCAAGGAACTGGCGGGATCGCGTTGCGCCCCTGTTTCGCTGGTTCCGGCTTGTTTCAAAGCAGACGGAGACACGACACGGGCGGCGTGGTGGTTGGTATGTCTTGGGAGACTTGCGCGAAGTCGCTGATGACAAACGCAGTTTCCGCCTTTAGCCTGGCGCGATGTCAAACGCGGCCTGGACAGATGAAGAGAACGACCTGATCGTCGCGGATTACTTCGCGATGCTGGCCGGCGACGCCTCTGGTCGCCCCTACAACAAGGCCGAGCATCGGCGCGGGCTTCTGCCCCTGTTGAATGATCGGTCCGAGGGATCGGTCGAGTTCAAGCACCAGAACATCAGCGCCGTGCTGAAGGGGCTGGGTGAGGACTGGATCCCGGGCTACAAGCCCGCCTTCAATTTCCAGATGACGCTGGTGGATGCCGTGGCGCGTTGGCTGGCGCTGAACCCGGCATGGCTCGGCCGCCATTCAGGTACCAGAGTGACGACCGGCCTGGCGGAGGCGCGGCCGATCTGGATCGGGCCGCCGCCGACGCTGTCGAACCAGCCGCCGCCGCAGGAACTGGAGCAGATGCTGCACATCGCCCGCAAATTCGATGTCGCGGCGAGAGACGAACGAAACCGAGCCCTCGGCCGTGCCGGTGAGGAGCGCGTTTTGGCGCACGAACGTGCAGCCCTCAAATCAGCGGGCCGTGACGATCTTGCGCGCAAGGTCCGGTGGGTGTCGGAGGAGGACGGTGACGGCGCTGGCTACGACATCGCGAGCTTCGCGCCGGACGGCCGTCCGCGCCTGATTGAGGTGAAGACGACGAATGGCTGGGAACGCACCCCTTTCCACATCAGCCGCAACGAGCTGGCCGTGGCCGAGGAGCGGCGCTCGGAATGGTCTCTGTTCCGGCTCTGGAACTTTGCGCGCGAGCCAAAGGCCTTCGAGCTGCACCCGCCGCTGGACGCGCATGTCTCGCTGACCGCGACGTCCTTTCAGGCGAGTTTTCATTGAGGGTCGGCGAAACGCCGGTTTAATTGCAAAAGACCTGATTGCCGATCGTTTGACAGCTCGAGCCATCGCTAAAGAAGGTCGAATTGCCAATAGTCTGCGATGATGTGCCATCGTTATAGAAGGTGCTATTACCTACCCGCTGAGAGTTGAACCCATCTGAGCCAAAGGTATTGTTTCCGATATGGGTATCGGTAACGCCGTTCGAGTAAAAGGTGTTGTTACCGATTTGCTGCGCATTGATGCCGTTGTCGCAGAACGTTTGGTTGCCGATTACTTGGCAATTCTGAGCAGATGCCGGGGTGGCTAAAAATGCCAGTGTAGTTGCAAAAATTGAAGCACGTTTCACTTTGTTCTTCCTAAATTTTCTAGCTGCAGAATTGCAAAGATAGCACCCCTGTCAATCAGCATATTAGCTGGCTTGCGTCGAGTCTAAAACTCGCTCAGCCTGCTCCTGCCATGTCTCCCCAGCCAGAAAGCACAGGTCGTAGAGGCTGATCGCCGACGCTTCGCGGCCGCAGGTCAGGCGTTTTAGCCTGCATTCCCCAGGTGGCGTGTCGTTTGAGGTGAAGATCGCCTGTATCCGATCGCTAGACAAGGATTTTCTGCCGCAAGCGGCACCTGCGGTCGCGCAGACTGCTGGATCTGGACGGATCAG
>NZ_JARHUH010000024.1:0-6199 GCF_029222945.1 Paenirhodobacter sp. CAU 1674
TGCGCCACCATGCCTTATCCTGACTCTATGGAAGCGTCTTATTCCTGTGCATTGTGCGGGTTATGCGGAACCTTAGGATTGAGAGATGAGCCAGCCCCGGCCCGCTCTCCATCAAAAGGGCCGTAGGGACGGGGCTGGCGGCGCTTCGGTTTTAGCGCGACTGGAGTCGCGGGCGTCGTTTGCTGGACGCGAACGCCTTTGGAGGATGGATGACGCAGCTTTATTTCACCGATGGATCGGCGCTGCGCGCTCCCGTTTCCGTCGAAGGCGTTCCGGTCAATCTTTCCGTGTCCCTGACCGAGGCCGCTGGCAAGATCGGCCTGATGGATGGCATGCCGTTCTTTCTGGATCGGGACGGAGGCTACTTGCATGACGTGAACCGGTTCTTTCGCGCCTGTCCTACCATGGGGGTGCGTTCGCGGCACAGTTTGCGCGCCTACGCCCATGACATCTTGGTCTGGATGCGGTTTCTGGAAGAACGGCGTGGTGGCAAGCAGCTTTGGCGTGCCGATTACAACGATGTCATCGCGTTTCACCATGCACGGCGTTTGTCGGATGCACCGTTTCGGATTTCGGCATCCAGCTGGAACAGGGCGATCGCGGCGCTTGACAAACTGTATCGGTGGGCGCTCGAAGAGGGCCTGATCGCATCCTCGCCGTTTCGATACGACCTGTCCTTTCGTCATGGTCATGGGCGGGGAGCGCCCAAGGTCGTCGAGGGTAACAGGGCCCGGGAACGTGCCGCACGCCCGCATGACATGCAATTCGTCGATATCGGCCGCTACCTCGCGTTCCGGGATATCGGCCTGAGAGGAAGATTGCCGGACGGGTCCGAGGACCCAGCCTGGCGCGGCCGCAATGGCGAGCGGAATGCCGTCTTCGCGGAACTGCTCATCACCACGGGGATGCGCCTCGGCGAGGCCGGTAACCTGATCATCGACGAACTGCCTCGGTGGATTTCCGACAGCCCGCGGATACTTCCTTTCGATCTGCCGGGCGTGATCACCAAGGGCGAACGCCCGCGACGCATCCGTTTGCCTCGCCGGGTCCTCAAGCTGATCGCGGATTACTGCGATATCGAGCGCCAGATCGCCTTGGCAAAGGACCCGCCTCGTCCGGCCGTCCCGCTCGTATTGTCATCCGATGGCCGCAACGCCGTCGATGGCAGTGGCCGACGCATCGCGCTGACCAGGCTCCGTCCGCAAGACCGCCAACGGCTGCTGCGATCGCCTGATGGGATGCCTGAACACGCATCGCTCTGGCTCACGGAACGCGGTCAACCCGTGTCGTCCGGAACCTGGGAAGTTGCTTTTCGCAGGGCAAGCCAGCGATGCCAGACCTTCGGCCTCGATGTAACCGTAACACCGCACATGCTGAGGCACACCTTTGCGGTCAACATGCTGTCGATGCTGATCCGCGAACAGGTGGGCAGGATCTTTAACCCGACCGATGCGCATGGTGCTGCCTATCGCCAGATGCTTGGCGATCCGCTCCGCCATCTCCAACACCTCCTCGGCCACGCGAACATCACCAGCACCTACATCTATCTCGACAGCCTTGCCGAGGCGCAGGAACTCGTCGATGCGGCGGCGGATCGCTGGACCGACGAACTCATGGCGGACGAACAATGACCGGCAGAGCCCGCGTCTCACAGCCCCGCCCAGGGCGACGCGCGAGTTTTCCTGACAATCTTTCCGATCCCGGTCCCGCGGCCGCCATTGCCATCACCGCCCGCCGTTTCGAGATTACCTTGGCCGGACGGACTGCGACGATGGACCTGACGCGTTTGCCGGGTCGCAATTCGCTTGCGCGGGCCTTCACGCTGGCACTCTGGCAGGCATGTCAGGTCGGTGGCCCCGCCGGCACCGTCCGCACCGCCATGTCATTGGCCGAAGCCATCCATCGGTTCTGGCGCTATCTCGATGCGACAGACTCATCCGTACAGGCGCTTGCCGAGATTGATGTCGCTACCATCGAAGGCTTCGACGCCTGGATGGATGAGCGCGGGCAGCATCCCAACCATCGCCGCCACCAGATGGGAGATGTAGTGATGCTGCTGCGGTTGGCGGATGCGGGCGAACCAGGCCGCCTTTCCGAAGAGGCTTCCCGCCGATTATTCTATGTCAGTACGCGCCCGGGTGTTCCACCGCGCCCGCGCGATGCCTACAGCGACAGTGTCCGGGTGGCCTTGAAGGCGGCCGCAAGTGCCGATGTTGCAGCGATCATGCAGCGATTCCGTCCGGCGCTTGAACAGGAGTGCGAGACACGCATCGACCGGCTGGAGATGGACGCCTTCGCGGAGATCGACCGTGTCGGTTTCATTACCGTCAAGAACGACCTTTTTCGTCAACTCTACGGGGCACGGAACTATGCCGGGATTTCGAATGAGGGGCTGAGCGACAGGATGCATGGCACGCGGCATCTGCTCCTCGGCGATCTGATTGCTCTGTTCGTTCTGCTATCACTGGAGACCGGTCTCGAGATCGAGGCGATCAAAACCTTGCGCGCCGATTGTCTCAAAAACCCTTCCAACGGCTATGTTGAGATCGAGTATTGCAAGCGCCGCGCCCGTCATGCCGAGTGGAAGCGGCTGCGGGTTCGGGACGGAGGGTCAGGTACCCCGGGCGGCCTGCTGCGCCTGGTAATTCAGTGGACCGCGACGGCGCGCGGTCATCTCAAGAGCGAACAGCTTTTCGCGTATTACTGCCGCGGCCGCCTGATCGATGTCGTTCTGCCGATGCAATCCGCTAGAAAGGTCTGGGTCAAACATCACGGGTTGCAGGATGATGACGGGAAGCCGTTGAAGCTCTGCCTCTCGCGTTTGCGCAAGACCCACAAGGCTGCGTGGTATCGCAAGACCGGCGGTCAGCTGCGCCGGTTTGCGGTTGGACATACCGTCGAGGTTGCCGCGAACCACTATGGGGACATTCCCGCCTTGCGGCCGATCCACGAAGCTACCATCGCCGAGGCGCTGATGGACGCTGTCGAAGATGCGTTGCAGCCTACCGTGTTGACCCCGGAGGCCGAGGCCAAAGTCTTAGCAGCTCCGTCTTCGGCTCAGCCCGGTTTTCCGGAGGGCTTGGCGACCGATGTTCCGGCATTGCTGGCAGGCGAACAGGATGTATGGCTGGCAAGCTGTTCTGGCTTCTACAGCAGCCCGTTCGCCACGTCGGGAGAGGCCTGCCCGGTGCCGTTCTGGGGCTGCCTCGAATGCCGCAACGGCGTCATCACCACCCGCAAGCTTCCCGCGCTGATGGCGTTTCTGGATTTCGTGGTGGACCAGCGCAAGGTTTTGTCCGAAGCAGATTGGCAGGCGAAGTTCGGGAGGGCCCACCACAGGATCGTCGCGCAGATATTGCCGCAATTCTCTGAGATCGATCTCGCCGCCGCGCGTGCCCTCTCAGCCAGTCAATCGGCACAGATCTACCTTCTCCCGGAGGCGGGTCTCGCATGAGAGCAAATCCGGACATCACGACCGCAAGGCCATCGCTGCCATCGGCAATCTATCCCGACGACACCGACATCCTCGCAGGCAGACCGCTCAGACCGGGATCGGAGCGCTCGATGCTGTCCCGCTTCGGCGACGATGTCTGGGATCTCAGTCCGGCGATGTTTCGCGCCAACGCGCGTCCGGCCGCGTTTCGTGTAGATTTCGGGGCCATTGCAGACCCCGCGCTTCGACGGCTCGCCAAGGAGTATATGCTTGCCCGCCTTCAGGCGCCGCTGCGCAGCTACCGGGGCCCTTGCGGCCCCTCGACCGCCAAGGGCACATTGCTGTTCCTGCGCCATTTCGGAGAGTTCCTGCACGATCATATCGGTTCCGTCGAACTGGGGCGCGTCGACCAGCAAGTGCTGGACGCGTATCTGGCGCATCTGGGGGCAGACGGCGCACGTTCATCGCAACAGATCCGCCTCTATGTCGATGTCCCCATCGACCTCCATCATTTCGGGCCATGGGTGACCGGGGGCGGCATTCCCTTCCTGCCCTGGGGTGGGCGCACGGCAAGTAATGTCAGCGGTCGGAGCCGGACGAGCTCGGAGAACACCACGCCGCGCATCCCAGAACCGGTCATCGGCGCACTGCTCCACTGGTCGATGCGATACGTCGATGTCTTCGCTCCGGATATCCTCGCGGCGCGCGAAGAGCTGGATCGCCTTGAAGCCCGTGCTGCCCAGATCATTGCCGAGGATGCGCGCCAAACCCGCCACGAACGGTTTCGCTACCGTCTTCGTACCTGGCTCGAGGCCCGACGGGCGGAAGGGCGGGGCGTGCCAATCTGGGAGCGCCGTCCAAACACCACCCGCGGTGTCCCCGATGTTAAGGAAGGCAACGCGTATAATTTCAGGCTGATGTGCCTTCAGGTCGGGTGTCCCCAAACTGGGACTCTCAGCAAATCTACCGCGACCGTGAGGATGCTGGACCAGATGGCGGGTGAGATGGGAACCGAGGTCGGCGGCATGGATACCCCGATCAGCCTCGATCCCGATACCGGCCTGCCCTGGCGCAAGCGTTTCGACACGGACAGCTTACCGCATGAAGAGCAGATGCTGCAGGCGGCCTGTTACATCGTTTGTGCTTACCTGACGGGAATGCGCGACAGCGAGTTACAGGACATGGAGCCTGGCTGCGTTTCGATTGAGCGCAGTGCCGACAACCTGATCGAGCGCTATCGCGTGCGCAGCACCGTCTACAAACATCGCGAGGCAGCAGGTGTTTCCGCCGACTGGATCACCATCGCGCCGGTCGCCCGTGCCGTCGAGGCCATGGAAGCCCTGTCGCGTCGAGCGCGCGGCGACCGTGATCTTCGATCCCTCTGGGTGTCGTTGAAGCCTTGGGACTGGACGGCGGATTACCTTGCCGCGCAGGCGTCGCCGATCATCAAGATGTTCCGCGACGGTCTGGATGCAAAGGTCGCAAACCCGCCCGCAATTCCACATGTCGATGGGCGCGCCTGGCATTTCAGCACCCGACAGTTTCGACGCACCATCGCATGGTACATCGCGAACCGCCCCTTCGGCGTGATTGCCGGAAAGATCCAGTACAAGCATGCCTCCGTGGCGATGTTCGAGGGCTATGCCGGTGCGCCGCACGGAGATTTTCGTCGGGCGGTCGAGCAGGAACGGGCGCTTGGCCAATTGGACGATGTCGTCGCCTATTATGAGGCCTACCTGCAGGGTGACGAGCCCGGCGGACCGGCATCGTCCCGCCTCAAGCAGGAGTTCGACCACGTCCGGGGCACGCTCGGTGATCTGCCCGGGCGCATCCTCGATCAGAAGCGCCTGCGAACGATGCTGGTGCATCTTGGAAAGACGCTGCATGTCGGATTTCTGAACGATTGCTTCTTCGATCCCGCCAGCGCCCTTTGCCTGCGGCCCGACGACAGGCCTGCCGCTCCTGTGATTTCGCGTTGCAGCCCGGACCGCTGCCCCAATTCCTGTCTGTCCGCCCACCATGTTGCGCCTTGGCAGGCCTCGATCCAAGAGGGTGAGCGCCTCCTGCAGGGCAACACCCTGTCGGCGGTTCAGAAGGTCGCAATCACACAGGACAATGATCGAAAGCGCCGGCTGATCGCTCATCTGGAGGACCCAAAGGTATGACACGGCCCGTCAGTCAGAAGACCGAAGACGCCTTGCGCGCCTCCATGATGCGACTGCTCGAAGGAACCTCCGTCCATACTGACGGGCGTCTCACCGTCGTCAATCTCGCGCGCGAGGCCGGCGTCAGCCGCGCAACGGCCAACCGGGCCACCGCCGTTCTCGCGGAATTTCGTGCGGCGGAGGCGAGGTTCCGGTCGGGATCGGTCGTAGGATTGAAGGAGCGTATCCGCGAACTCGAAGCCGAACTCCGGGCAGCACGCGGTGGCGAGATGGCCGAGTTGCGCGCGACAGTCAAAACACTGGCGCAACAAATCCAGATCCTCGCGCTCGAGGCTGAAGAACAACGCCGCCTGATCGCGGTTCTTGAAGAGCAGATCGCCCGGGCTGACCTGAAAGTCCTGCCGTTCAGGCCGCCGTCCCAGGGTGGCACCTGAGGTCACGATCAGAAAGAGAAAGAGGTGAGCTGGGTGGGGGTGAAACAGGGATAAGAAGAGAGGGAGCCCCCATGAACTGTCTCACCCATGCCGCACAGGAAAACCTCAATGAGGTCAGGAGGTTTTTCCGAAGAGACAGCTTGACTGTCCAGATAACATGCCGAGGG
>NZ_JARHUH010000025.1:0-6005 GCF_029222945.1 Paenirhodobacter sp. CAU 1674
CTCCGCCTTGCAGACGTCCTGGGCCGACTGGTGCCGCGAGAATCTGGACAGCGAAATCGTGCGCGGCACCCGCAAGGAAATCACGCAGCGCCAGCACCTGTCGCCGGAAACCTATGGGGCGGTCATGGACAAGGCCCGTGAGAGCGTCAGAGCGCCCTCTGAGGGCCTGTGGGATGCCATCAGGGATGCAGACCTCTCAGAACACCAGACAGAGGCCCTGAGCGGCCTCCTGGCGCTCAAGGGGGAGATTGCCCGCCACAGGGCCGAAGGAAGTGCCTACGAGCCTCCCAGGGGCGCTCTGACGCTGGATCGGGTTGGTGGGGACGCCAGCACCGATCCCTGGCCCTTCATTGAGGCGATCAGGTCCGGGGCTGAACGGATCTATGACACGGCCCATCGGTTCGGTGTGGGACTCCGGGAAAATATGGGGGATCGGTATGAGGCCGGGCGCGATCTCTTCCCCAGCCTGTCCGACCGGATGCACCTGGCGGCGGTGGTGGCGAAGTGCGGGGCGTTCTGTGCCAGGGTCGAGGCCACAGTAAAGAACATGCTCCGCTCTGATGTTCCCCAGATCGAAGAAAGAACCTGCTGGCCGCAGAACGCCGCAACAGAGGTTGAGCGTCACGAAATGAACCTTGGCCTGACAGCTCCCACGGTTCAGGAGGAAACTTCGGCAGAGCGGGAAACCGACCATGACCGGGATTCTGGGCCAACGCACGGTCTCTGACCCCTAGTGTTAATAGTGTTACCTACGGAGTAGTGTTACGGGCTTGGAAATCAGTCCTAACGCACTGACTAACAAACAGGAAACTATCCACATGGTTCCGAAAGGGCCAAATTCTGGTTCCGAAAGGGCCAAATTCTGGTTCCGAAAGGGCCAAATGCCTTGCCTCCCCTAACTGGTTCCTGATAGGCCAAACATGAAAGTTCCTGATAGGCCAAAGATTCATCCATGAGCTTGCTTCCTGATCGCCACCCAAACCTCGATTTCTTCGTCCTGGATATCGCGGATGCCGTGCCGAAGGATGATATGGCGACGATGGAACATCCGCTGTTCTCTCTGGCGACAAAACCAGACATGCGGCACCTCGAATATCGGAGCGGCGATAACGTCCTGAAGATCCGCCCATCTGGTCTTGGGCTGCCCACCATCTTCGATAAAGACATCCTAATTTTCGTCATCAGCCAGCTCATGCATCGGAAAAACCGGGGCGAGGCCATCGGGGATACCGTGCGCTTTTCCGCTCGCGAGCTGTGCGTGGCGACCAACAGGCAGATCGGGGGCGATCACTACAAGCGCCTGGAGAACGCCTTTGCCCGCCTCCAAGGGACACAGTTCGTCACCAACGTCCGGACGGGCGGGAAGATCGAAACGCGGATTTTCTCGCTGATCGATGAGGGCGGCTTCGTCCGCACAGACGACGAACGTTTCCGGTTAGACTACTGCGAGGTGAAGCTGTCGCGCTGGCTCATGCGGGCCATCGAGTCCGACCAGGTCGTCACCATCTCGAACGACTACTTCCGGCTGCGCCGCCCGCTGGAACGCCGCCTCTACGAGATCGGCCGCAAGCACTGCGGCAACAAACCGAAGTGGCAGATCGGCCTGACGACGCTCCAAAACAAGACCGGCAGCAACGCCCCCATCAAACGGTTTAGGCACAACCTGCGCGAAATCATCAAGGCCGATGTGACGCCGTTCTATCGCTTCGAGCTGGACGACAATGACTTGGTGACAGTCCGGCCTCGCCAACCCAAGGCGCAGATCACCCCATCCATTGCGCTGCCAGCCTGGGCCGAAGAGAAAGCCCGCGCCGTGGCACGAGAGAAGGGCCGGGACTACTACGCTCTCCGCGCAGACTGGCTGGCCTTCGCGCAGGCGGAGACGGCCAAAGGCAATCCACCAAAGAACGCAGGCGCTGCCTTTGTGGCTTACTGCGGAAAGCAGGGTAGCCTGCGCTAATCGGGGTTCGCGGCACCTCGATCAGGTTTTCTTGGCGTTGCGGAGCGCAACACGATAAACTGTTGCGCAACAGGCAAGAAGGAACGGGGCGCAACAGCATGAAATATTCACTGTCCGAGGCTGCGAAAGCCACCGGAAAGAATAAGACCACAATCCAGAGAGCTATCAAAAATGGGAAGATTTCAGCCTCCAAAGGGGACCGCGGCGCATATGAGATCGACCCGGCCGAGTTGCATCGTGTTTTTCCGCTCACCGTTGCGCAACCCGATGCGCAACATAGGCAAAGCAACGATGCGCAACAGGTCGAATTTGCTCATAACAACAGCCATTTGAACCGCGTTGTTGAACTGGAAAAAGAGCTGGCGGTCGCGCATGAGCGAGCCAACGGGCTGGAAGATCAAAAGGATCAGATGGCCGACACGATCAGCGATCTGCGGAAGCGCCTGGACAGCTCTGAAGGCCGCGTGATGGCGCTTCTGGCGGATAACAAACCAAAGCGTAGCTCTTGGTGGCCTTGGCGGCGCTCCTAGAAAAGCTCACTGTGCGATCCCAAGCGCACGAGCGTAACGGCATCATCATCTGTTTTGTAAATCAGTACCAAGTCAGGCTTTACGTGGCAGTCGCGATGATCCTTCCAGTCCCCGCTCAGGGGGTGGTCTTTCATCTTCTCAGGCAGCGCCTTGCCCTCCAAAAGGTCTGAAATCACAGGCTTCAGAATCTCTTGGATGCCAGGGTCTGTCTTCATTTCTCTCTTAAGGTCCCGCCGGAACTTAGTCGTGCGATCTAGAGCCTTCATTTCGACTTCTCTCCTTCGCCACGACTGACTTCTTGGCTAAGAGCCGTGAAGTCTGGGACATCGCCACTGGTCATATCCTGCGCCCCGATCTCCAAGGCATGTTCCAACAGCGCATTGTAGCTAGCTGCTGTAAGACCAGGAGTTCCCTGCCCTTGATGCCAACGGATCACGAGGTGGGGATTCCAAATAATCGCATTCCCCATTGGTCCAGACCGCCCCGGCTTTACATCGATGAAATGCAACTCCTGAAGCTTCTTCACACGAGTGAGCCAGGTGTGCTCCCCTCTCTGCCCTCCAAAGCCGGAGGCGTTGGCCATTTCTCCATTTTTATTAAGCACTACGAAGGAGTTGTCCCAAGTATTGCACCAAAGCGTGAGATAGGTGGAGGAGACCGGAGCCCCCTTCGTCATCTCATCCATGATCTTCAAGATCATGGGCATCGTCTTCGGGATCGTCGTGAAGCCTTTATGAGCTTTGCGATCCCACAGATAGGCATCGGCCGTGGGCCAGTGCAGCTCCCTGATCGCCAGCTGTTTCTTGGCGATCGCGGAAGCCTCGCGGGTAGAAGTGGGTTTACTTGCCATGTCATTCATCCTTTCAAATCAAATATGATACAATTATTGTTTATTTTCAATGACTTAGATACATTTTCACGATAATCGTAATACATCATTCACGTGACTTGAATGTGTGAGTTTAGACTAAATAAGTCAAAATAATACACCAAGATGCAACATATGTTTCAAAGATGTTGCTTTTTAATTAGCAAAATCAAACACTTAATAATGTTCCTGACAGTGCTGATGGTGCTGAATGTTCTGATCGTGCTACTCGTGCTGCACGTGCTCCCGGGTAGGTCTGGAAGGGGTCAGGAGAGCGTTGCAACGAAACCTTAATACCATCATCTTAGTTGTAGCTACAATGTGACTACAAAGGATATTTGATATGGCTGGTGCAAATGCAGTTGTTCGCGCGAGGATCGACCCGGCGACGAAGCAACAAGCTACCCAGCTGTTCCAGGCGATGGGGATCACCGTGTCGGACGCGATCCGCATGATGCTGGTTCAAGCTGTGGCGGAGAGAGCCCTTCCGTTTGAGGTAAAGGCCCCGAACGCGGAAACGGTCGCCGCGCTTCAGGCTTCGAGAGCCGGAGAGGTGACTCGTGTCGCTTCTGTCGATGATCTCTTTGCGGATTTGGAGGACGATGACTAAGCCCCAAGGTTTAGTCATCGTCCTGCTTTATAGAAAGTCACAGCAGGCGGAGTACCAGCATGGACAAGACGCAGAGAGTCACGGTTCCTGTCTCTAACGGAGATTGGAGCTTCAGCTTCGAGCTGACGCTCGAACAAGCATGCGAAATCCTTAACTCTCGGGCAGGCGACATCGTTCAGTTGAACGAGACCAGAGAGCAGATCTATGTTCAGGATGGCAACACACTGTTGCACACGAAGGCCGCCAACTCTCTTTCCCACAACGATGGCTCTACATCCGAAGGGCTTCAACGCGAGGCAACTTTTTCGATCCTGAACAGGATGATCTCTGAAGGGGCTTGGGAGAGCGACGACGAGGCGCCGTGCTAAGCGTCCTGACATTCCTTGGCGGCCCCATCCTACCCGGAAAAACCCTCGTCGCCCTCGGCCATGAATTTGGCCTTAGCGCCAGTCGGGCTCGGGACATCTGCGCGAAGCAAGAACGCAAAGAGCGGCGCGGTCAATCAGTGCCGTCTGAGCGTCACCGCTCACTTCATAACCACTTGCACTAGCCGCGGCACTGAAGGCCGCGCCACGCATTGATGCCATAAGATCAATAAAACTCACAAAAACAACCAAAGAGAGGTATAAGGAGCTTTATCGCCAAATAAAGCTTGACAAAACGCCTTATATGAATTATATTACACCATACAGCCACTAAATGCTGTTTTATTTCAAAAGGAGTTA
This sequence comes from Paenirhodobacter sp. CAU 1674, assembly GCF_029222945.1. NCBI lineage: Bacteria > Pseudomonadati > Pseudomonadota > Alphaproteobacteria > Rhodobacterales > Paenirhodobacter > Paenirhodobacter sp. CAU 1674. The sequence goes on from NZ_JARHUH010000025.1 coordinate 4,694, forward strand.
TCATGAACGACAATTTTCAACCCGCAACTGTTCAGGCGATCCAAGCCCTCTACGACGCCAACCCCCACGCCAAGAAGCTGTTCGACTGGACAGCATCCCTGAAAAAGGATGCATCCGAGACTTCGCTTGAAAGACTGATGAGCGTCCTAGACATCTCTCGAAAGTCTGCTGTTGCCTTGGCTCAAGAGCTTGAAACAGCTGGATGCGGCGACTTCATCGTGGGGCGAAAGGGTGCCCGATCTCGCTTCCAATGGCGCTATAGCCGTGTAAGCCTTGGGCAAGTGGCTGCCGGCGAGACAGAGGAGATCGAGCCGGTTTCGTCAAACATCGCAACCGAAGCAGAGGAGGAGGCGGAACTCTCTAACGCCAAGCCCTTGACCATCGCATCAGCAAAAGCGCTTCTCGCTCAGTCTCTGGGGATTCAACCAGACCAGATCGAGATCACCGTTAGAGGGTAACCACCACCCATCGGCGGCGACCAGACTGGTCGCCGCCGATGGGCTAATCTGCGCGCATTATAGAAGACGCGCAGGCGGATTGTCGGCGGGTGATCCAGGAGGGCGCAGCGCCTCCGGCCCAACGGCAATTAGCGGAGCGGCTCGAAGAGAATTGCCTAGTGGGTTGTCATTTAAAATGACAATTCTGTCGCTCTCCGCTATCACCGTCCCATGTTCAAGGCAGCGATCCGCGTCAACAAGTTCACCAGTATCGCCCAGCTTCGCGGGGCGTCCCTCCATGCGCAGCGTCACGACGAAACCGGCAAGGCACGGGTCCGGGACGATGCGGAACCCGGCTTCGGTCTCGCTTGGTCGAAGGCCGAGAACGACCGGGACTATCTCGCCGCCTTCAAGGCCCACAAGTCCGAGCTGGGGGCCGGCGAACGGAAAGGCTCGCCGCTCTGCTTGCAGGCCATCTGCGTGGTCTCCCCGGAATGGGTGGAAAAGGCCGGCAACCTGCACGACCCCGACAACCCGCATAACCGCCAGCTCTTCGATCAGGCGAAGGCATGGGCCGAGAGCTGGGGCGGCGAAGGATCGGTGATCGCCACCCGCCTCGATCTCGATGAGAAGGGCGGGGCCGTGGTCGATGTTCTGGTCTCTCCCGTCCGGGAAAGCCGGGGCAAGCCGGTGATCTCGACCAACAAGGCGCTGCGCGAGCTGAAAGAGGCCACGGGCGAGCGGAACGAATACTCCGCCTTGCAGACGTCCTGGGCCGACTGGTGCCGCGAGAATCTGGACAGCGAAATCGTGCGCGGCACCCGCAAGGAAATCACGCAGCGCCAGCACCTGTCGCCGGAAACCTATGGGGCGGT
>NZ_JARHUH010000026.1:0-2500 GCF_029222945.1 Paenirhodobacter sp. CAU 1674
TGGTTGCGGGAGCAGGATTTGAACCTGCGACCTTCAGGTTATGAGCCTGACGAGCTACCGGGCTGCTCCATCCCGCGCCGGTGACGCGCTTTTGCGTCGGGTTTTTTCACCCCAGAACGATGAGTTTTGAGGTGAGTATCGTTTGAGAGAACGTATCGCTTCTTTCTAGGTTTGGCGGTGACCTACTCTCCCACGTCTTGAGACGCAGTACCATTGGCGCGACGGCACTTAACGGCCGGGTTCGGAATGGAGCCGGGTGTTTTGCTCGTGCTATGACCACCAAACCGAGGAAGAAGCGAACCAAGTCAAGTTCTAACGTATGTGTATACTTGCTGATGCAGAGAAGTTTGTCTTCTACTGGATCAAATCAAGCCAATCGGGCAATTAGTACCGGTCAACTGAATGCATTACTGCACTTACATCTCCGGCCTATCGACGTGGTGGTCTTCCACGGCCCTCAAGGGATACCTAGTTTTGAGGGGGGCTTCACGCTTAGATGCCTTCAGCGTTTATCCTGTCCGTTCATAGCTACCCAGCACTACCGTTGGCACGATAACTGGTCCACCAGTGGAACGTTCACCCCGGTCCTCTCGTACTAGGGGCAACTCCTCTCAAGTATCCTACACCCACGGCAGATAGGGACCGAACTGTCTCACGACGTTCTAAACCCAGCTCACGTACCTCTTTAAATGGCGAACAGCCATACCCTTGGGACCTGCTCCAGCCCCAGGATGAGATGAGCCGACATCGAGGTGCCAAACGATGCCGTCGATATGGACTCTTGGGCATCATCAGCCTGTTATCCCCAGCGTACCTTTTATCCGTTGAGCGATGGCCCTCCCACTTGGGACCACCGGATCACTATGACCGACTTTCGTCTCTGCTCGTCTTGTCAGACTTGCAGTCAGGCAGGCTTCTGCCATTGCACTCAACGAGCGATTTCCGACCGCTCTGAGCCTACCTTCGCGCGCCTCCGTTACTCTTTGGGAGGCGACCGCCCCAGTCAAACTACCCACCACGCAGGGTCCCGGACCCGGATAACGGGCCGCGGTTAGACATCAAGAGTGCGAAGGGTGGTATCTCAAGGGAGGCTCCACAGGAACTGGCGTCCCTGCTTCGAAGCCTACCACCTATCCTGCACATCACAATCCTGATGCCAGTGCGAAGCTATAGTAAAGGTGCATGGGGTCTTTCCGTCTAACCGCGGGTAGTGTGCATCTTGACACACAGTTCAATTTCGCTGAGTCCACGTTTGAGACAGCGGGGAGATCGTTACGCCATTCGTGCAGGTCGGAACTTACCCGACAAGGAATTTCGCTACCTTAGGACCGTTATAGTTACGGCCGCCGTTTACTGGGGCTTCAATTCGGAGCTTGCACCCCTCCTTTTAACCTTCCAGCACCGGGCAGGCGTCAGACTGTATACGTCGCCTTACGGCTTCGCACAGCCCTGTGTTTTAAGTAAACAGTCGCCACCCCCTAGTTTGTGCCCCCTGCCCAGACTTGCGTCCGAACAGGGCCTCCTTCTCGCGAACTTACGGAGGCATTTTGCCGAGTTCCTTAAACGTGGTTCTCTCAAGCGCCTTGGTATACTCTACCTGTCCACCTGTGTCGGTTTAGGGTACGGTCTTGCGGAGGGCTATTTCCAGGGACCTCTAAGCAGCCCTTCCAATCCGATAAGGAAGAACTACCCTCGAGATCCGTCACCATCTCCTGGCCCAGGAATATTAACCTGGTTCCCATCGACTACGCCTTTCGGCCTCGCCTTAGGGGCCGGCTTACCCTGCTCAGATTAGCTTTAAGCAGGAACCCTTGGACTTTCGGCGAGAGGGTCTCTCACCCTCTTTGTCGCTACTCATGTCAACATTCTCACTTCTGATCACTCCACCGGTTGCCTTACAGCCCGGCTTCACAGTCAGAACATTGCCTCCAATGTATCCGAGGATACTAAGGAGGCAGCGTTCTATATCACAGAACGCTCCGCTACCACGTGCATTGCTGCACATCCAAAGCTTCGGCTCGTGGCTTGAGCCCCGTTACATCTTCGCCGCAGGACAACTTATCTAGACCAGTGAGCTGTTACGCTATCTTTAAAGGATGGCTGCTTCTAAGCCAACCTCCTGGTTGTTTTGGTCGTCCCACATGCTTTCCCACTTAGCCACGAATTGGGGGCCTTAGCTGTTGGTCAGGGTTGTTTCCCTCTTCACGACGGACGTTAGCACCCGCCGTGTGTCTCCCGGATAGTACTCTTGGGTATTCGGAGTTTGGTTAGGCTCAGTAAGTCTGTGGGACCCCATCACCCATCCAGTGCTCTACCCCCCAAGGTATTCGTCCGAGGCGCTACCTAAATAGCTTTCGCGGAGAACCAGCTATCTCCAGATTTGATTGGCCTTTCACCCCTAGCCACAAGTCATCCGGACCCTTTTCAACGGGTGTCGGTTCGGACCTCCAGTAAGTGTTACCTTACCTTCATCCTGCTCATGGCTAGATCATCTGGTTTC
>NZ_JARHUH010000027.1:0-5007 GCF_029222945.1 Paenirhodobacter sp. CAU 1674
AACAGGTTATTGATGCGGCTTATCGCTTCGGGCTTGGGTTTTCCGAGCTGAAACGACCTGATGGGCATGAGGCTGGTCGATCCTGGTTTCCAGCGCTTTCTGACAGGCTGCACCTGGGCGCGGTGATCTCGAAATGTGGTTCCTTCTGCGCCCATGCCGAAGCCTTGGTCAAAAACCTACGCTTTTCGAATCCAGCGCAGCACCTGGACCCAGATCGCCTGTGGCCAGAGGAAGCATCCGAGCTGGTTGAGCGCTACAACCGCCACCTTGGGATTGATTTTCCTCAGCATGACCAAGCTATCCACCAAGATGAACGGGTGGAAGATGATCGTGACGTTTCGACTGAACGTCGCTCCCGGGATGATGGCTTGGACTGGGGGCTTTGACCCCTAGTGTTAGTATTGTTACCTACGGAGTAAGTTACGGGCACAAAAATCACCAGTAACTATCTGTTCCAGAACAGGAAAACTATCCACAGGGTTCCGAAACTAACGAATCTAGGTTCCGAAACTAACGAATTCCGGTTCCGAAACTAACGAACGGTTTCAGTCCCCAATCCGGGTCCCGATATAACGAACTTGACGAGGCGCCCCGTCCTGCCCGATGGTGGTTCCTGATATAACGAAAACAGCCAGGCAAACGGATGCCACTGCTCCCCGATAGACACCCCCAGAAGGACTTCTTCATCCTCGACATCTCCGATGTGGTGCCGAAGGACGACATGGCCTCGATGGAGCATCCGCTGTTCTCGCTCGCCACCAAGCCGGACATGCGCCACCTCGAGTATCGCGGCGGTGACAACCGGCTGAAAATCGTGCCCTCGGGGGTCGGCCTCCCGACGATCTTCGACAAGGACATCCTGATCTTCTGCGTGAGCCAGCTCATGCACCGCAAGAACCGCGGGGAGAAGATCGGGAAACGGGTGCGGTTCAGCGCCCGCGAGCTGCTGATGACCACGAACCGCAAGACAGGCGGGATAGAATATCAGCGCCTGGAACAAGCCTTCCAAAGGCTGATCGGCACCACCTTCCAGACCGACATCCAGACCGGGAACAGGCGCGAGACGCGCTTTTTCAGCCTTCTGGAATCCGGCAGCGGCTTCGTCATGAAGGAAGAGGGCACCTGGCGCCTCGACTACTGCGAGGTGATCCTGTCAGACTGGGTGATGCGCGCGATCGAGGGCGACGAGGTCGTGACGATCTCGAACGACTATTTCCGCCTCCGCCGCCCGCTTGAGCGGCGCCTGTATGAGATCGGCCGCAAGCATTGCGGAAGCCAGCCAAAATGGCAGATCGGCCTTGCCAAGCTGCAAGAAAAGACCGGCAGCAACGCCCCCCTGAAGAAGTTCCGGCTGAACATCCGCCAGATCATCGAGGACGATCACACGCCGTTCTATCGCATGGAGCTGACAGCCGATGACCTGGTGATCTTCAGGCCCCGCTCCCCACAAAGGGAACTGCTGCCAGAGGTCCGTCTGCCGGAATGGGCCGAAGAAAAGGCCAGGATCATCGCCCGAGAGAAGGGGCGAGATTACTACGCCCTGCGCTCCGACTGGCTGTCTTTTGCCAAATCTGAAACCGCCAGGGGGAACCCGCCAAAGAATGCCGGGGCAGCGTTCCTAGCCTACTGCAAGAAGCAAGAAACCCTGAGGTAAGGCATTGAGATTAAGGATTTTAAATGGCAAGATTACTGAGCGACGAATGCATCTCACTAGCAAGGCTGATTGCCAGTGGAGTTTCCTGCTCAGAGCTATCGCGAGATGATGGCCGAAACGTAGAAAATGTTTTGAAAGACATTGCGATAGAGCTGCTCTTGCTAGACGCCTCTCATGAAGAAAAAAGTTATGTCATAGCGGACATCAGAAAAACACACAGGAATGCCTATAGAGCATGGTCCCCACGCGAAGAAGAAAGACTTATGGCCCTGCTGATTGAAGGTCGATCCATCGGCGAGATCTCCGAAGATCTCGCCCGACAACCAGGAGGTATTATAAGCAGAATCAATAAGATAAGGAAGGAATGTAATAAAAAGTAGTGAGCCATGCCACTGGCGCCACTACCAAAAACTATTTCGAAGCTCAACGATATTTCCGTAAATATTGATCATACATTGTTGAGCCTTCGCGTCATGCTTCCAGTTATGTGCGATCTCTATTAGCCTATCAAATATATAATCATCTTCATCTGCCAAAGATATGGACAGAGCGCGCAGCCAGTCCGACGCAGATTCTATATTGCCAATCTTATCATCAATTGATTTTTCTCGGTTTTTTCTCGCTTCTTCATAAGAAGCGCTGGACTCCCAATAATCATCAAGATCACCTGGGCTATCAGGGTTGTATATCGGAAGGTCTCGATCACCCATTATTTTATTCCTTTCCATCGTCTTGTTTGAAATATTTCTTGTGGTCAATTTGACATGCGTCCAAATATATTTTTTGTCGCCCATCGAGGGGATTTGTGCAGGTAATTGCATCACCAAAAACTCGGTCTACAAACAAGATCGTACCGGTCGGGTCGTCTTTTCGAACGACTGGATCATTAGGTTTGAAGTCATGAACCATTTTTCACCTCATCTCCAAAAAGATGCCCACAACCCACGTCGCCTCGGCATCTTCTCTGTATTTCGTTGATCGGTCAAAAGCGCATTCAGGCGCACCCGCTCGGCCTCGGCTCCGTCTAGGCGAGTGCGCAAGTCTTCGATCTGATCAACGAGCTGATCACGCTCCCGGTCTCGTTCGGCTTTCATCGTGCCGATCTGCTCACGAAGCATCTTAACCTCTACGGACAACGCACTGTTTTCATGCGTTTCCATATGGGGTTCCTCTTGGCTTTCAACACCGTTCGGAAACGGGTTCGCAGACATCCACCTGGACAACTCAGATGGGTCAATCTGCCAGCGCCCCTTGTCGTCCTTCTCCGCAGAAATACCTCCTGAATTAAGGGCTTTTGATAGCGTCCCCTTCGATCTCTTCGCGGCCTTCGCCGCTTGTCCAAGTGTCAGCTTCATGGTGTTTCCGCCTGTATTTCCAAAGGGTTTCCCATCGGTTTTCTTGCTGTTCACGATACACACACCAGAAACACTCGCCAAGACACCTTGATCGTATCTCAATTGAGATACATAATGTTCTTGAAAACAGGAGGACAAGCCATGCCCGCCCAGACCTCAATGCTTCACGTCCGTGTGGACGATCACCTCAAGACGCAAGCGACCAATGCCCTCTCGGGCGTCGGCCTCACGCTCTCTGATGCCGTGCGCATCCTGCTGACCCGCGTTGCCGCCGAAGGTGGCCTTCCTGCCGGTCTGACCACCGATCCCGATGCCTATGATGCCTGGTTCCGTGCCAAGGTGCAGGAGGCGATGGCCGATCCCCGTCCGACCACGCCGCATGACCAGGTGATGCAAGAGGCGCGCGCCCTGATCAACGGGAAACGCCGTGCCTGAACTCGAATGGAAGGCACCCGCAGTCGCGGACCTGCTGGCGATTGTCGATTACATCTCGGACGACAACCCGGATGCGGCCCTCGCCCTGATGGAAGAAATCCAAGACAAGGTGGCACAGCTTCCGGCGCACCCGAAACGCTGCCGCCTTGGTAGGGTCGAAGGCACACGCGAGCTGGTGGTCCGACCGAACTACATCGTGGTCTATGCTGAAACCCCAGTCGTGGTGACGATCCTGCGCGTGCTGCATGCCGCGCAGATGTGGCCCTAAGACACGAGACACGCGCGTTTCAGCCCCGCCAGATCGCCCCTTCGACATGCGGAAATCTCCGGTCCGATCTGGCTCCGCGCACCATCTCGACCAGCCCCCATATGGCAAGGGCGGGATGGTACGCAGCCGCCTTTGGGCGGCTTCCGGCTGGAGGTCCAGGAGGGCGCAGCGCCTCCGGCCCAATGGCAATTAGCGGAGCGGCTCGAAGAGAATTGCCTAGTGGGTTGTCATTTGAAATGACAATTCTTCCCCTTCCGGATATTCTGGCCCTATGTTCAAGGCAGCAATCCGCGTCAACAAGTTTACCAGCATCGCCCAACTGCGTGGCGCCTCTCTCCATGCACAACGCCACGACGAAACCGGCAAGGCCCGGGTCAGGGAGGACGCAGAGCCGGGTTTCGGTCTTGCCTGGTCAAAGGCCGAAGACGACCGCGACTATCTTGCTGCCTTCAAGGCTCACAAGATCGAGCTGGGGGCGGGCGAACGGAAGAACGCCCCGCTTGCCCTGCAAGCCATCTGCGTGGTCTCCCCGGAATGGGTCGAAAAGGCCGGCAACCTGCATGACCCTGACAACCCGCATAACCGCCAGCTCTTCGACCAGGCAAAAGCATGGGCGGAGAGCTGGGGCGGCAAAGGGTCGGTGATAGCCACCCGCCTCGACCTCGATGAAAAGGGCGGCGCGGTGGTCGATGTTCTGATCTCGCCCGTCCGGGAGAGCCGAGGTAAGCCCGTGATCTCGACCAACAAGGCCCTGGGCGAGCTGAAAGAGGCCACAGGTGAGCGAAACGAATATGCAGCCCTGCAAACCTCTTGGGCTGACTGGTGCCGCGAAACTTTGGACAGCGAGATCGTGCGCGGCACGAGAAAAGAGCTCACGCAGCGCCAGCACCTCTCCCCGGAAACCTATGGCGCGGTCATGGACAAGGCCCGAGAGGCCATCCAGAGGCCCGCAGAGAGCCTCAGAGAGGCCCTACAGGCCGTTGACCTGTCTTGGGACGATACAGACCTTCTACGGGACTACTTGCTGCTCAGAGGCGAAATCAGCCGCCACAAGGAAGATCCTCGGGGATATGAACCGCCCGACGGCGACGTGAACCGAGACGAGATCGAGCTTTCCGCAGCGGATAGAGGAAGCCCTTGGCCATTGATCGAAGGGTTCCGCAAAGGTGCCCAACAGGTTATTGATGCGGCTTATCGCTTCGGGCTTGGGTTTTCCGAGCTGAAACGACCTGATGGGCATGAGGCTGGTCGATCCTGGTTTCCAGCGCTTTCTGACAGGCTGCACCTGGGCGCGG
>NZ_JARHUH010000028.1:0-2506 GCF_029222945.1 Paenirhodobacter sp. CAU 1674
TGTCAACGGCGGAGTAAAACTCGGCCACTGTGGCGGAGCAAAAGTAGGCCATTTAAGCGCGTGCGCCTTGGAGCGTGCGGCCCTCATATAGCAAGCACGTTCCAAGGCGCATTGGCCGTCAGGCCAATTCTGTGAGGATCATGTTCCGGCGGTTGCGATGCGGGCGCGGCTTTGATTGAGCCGATAGCTTTCGCCGTTCATTTCCAAGATATTGACGTGGTGGGTCAGCCGATCCAGAAGTGCGCCGGTCAGGCGTTCTGTGCCGAAGGTTTCCGTCCACTCTTCGAATGGGAGATTGCTTGTGATCAGGGTTGAACCGCGCTCGTAGCGCTGCGAGATCAGCTCGAAGAGCAGTTCGGCACCGGTCTTGCTGAGCGGCACGAAGCCCAACTCGTCGATGATCAGCAGCTTGACCTTTGTCAGTTTGCGTTGGAGTTGCAGGAGGCGTTTCTCGTCGCGGGCCTCCATCATCTCGTGGACGAGAGCGGAGGCGGTGACAAAGGCGACTGGCAGTCCTTTCTGGCAGGCGGTCAGGCCCAGGCCGAGGGCGATATGGGTCTTGCCGGTGCCAGACGGGCCGAGGGCGATGACGTTTTCCTTGCGCTCGATCCATTCGCAGCGGGAGAGCTCCAACACCATCATTTTGTTGAGCGACGGGATCGCCTTGAAGTCGAAGCTATCCAAGCTTTTGATTGCCGGGAACCTCGCGGCCTTGATCCGGCGTTCCACCATGCGCCGTTCCCGGTCTATCAGTTCCAGCTCGGTCAACCGGGCCAGATAGCGCACATGATCCACGCCCTCTGCGGCGCAGATACGCGCTTGCTTGTCATGCTCGCGCAGGAAGGTTGGCAGACGCAGAGTCTTGAGGTGATGGGTCAGCAGTAATTCCGGGGCGTCTGTCATGCACCACCCCCTGCCAGCAGGCTCATATAGGATGCCGCCGAGGTGGTAGTGATACTGGTCCTGGGCAGGAACGGATAGACATCGAGATCCAGCCTCGGGGGCCTTCGCTCGACCCGACACAGGACAAGATGCTTGATCGCATCGAAGCTGATTGCTCCCATTCTCAGCGCATCCTTGATGGCCAGATGCAGGGCGTCGACTTCGAACCGTTCCAGCAAGCGCAGAACCTGCACATACTCGCGCTTGCCTGTCTTGCCCTGTCGGGCCTCCAACAACCGCTGGAGCGTGGCGAAGGCTTCCGGCAACTCCCAGCCCTGCAGGGGTGCAGCCTGATCGAAGGCCATGATCTTATGCTCAATCAGCGGCAGGTAATGCAGTGGGTCAAACACCATGTCACCGGTGTCGTAGGAACGGGGATGATCCGCGATCACCTCGGCGGCGCTGCCAATGACAACACGGGTCACGAAGCCCTTGATCCAGACCTCACGGTGACCATAAGCGACGGGCACAGAGTAATCATTGCCGCGGTAGCGCACCACGGATGTCGATGTGACCTGACCGCTTTGCAAATCGCAGGCATCAAAGGGCACCCCAGGCAATTCCCGCATTGCAGACAGGTCGGCGTCCAGCCGTGCGCCGATGCTGGCCTTGTGGCCACGCAAGACATCGCCTTGCCGTTTGCGGCATTGTTCTTCCAGGTGAGCGTTGAACGCGTCCCAGTCCGGAAAGGACGGGATCGGCACCATGAAGTTCCGCCGCGCATAGCCGACCAGTCCCTCGACCTTGCCTTTGTCGTTGCCCTTGCCGGGACGGCCATAGCGATCCCGGATCACGTAATGCGACAGCATCGCGCTGAACCGTTGTGTGCGGTCACGGGTGCCGTCCGGCATGATCCTGGCGACCAGACAGCGGTCATTGTCGTAGAGGATAGACTGCGGCACTGCGCCGAAGAAGGCAAAGGCATGGACATGCCCGTCCAGCCAGGCTTCGGTGGTCGCGGCAGGATAGGCCCGAACATAGCACGCATCGCTGTGCGGCAGGTCAAAGGCGAAGAAACGTGCCTTCTGCTCCACCCCGCCTATCACGACCAGAGCTTCGCCAAAATCTGCCTGCGCATGTCCCGGCTGATGGCTGAGCGGCACGAACATCTCCTTGCCGGTCCGCTTCCTGGTCCGGACGTAATCCTTGACGATCGTGTAGCCGCCATCAAACCCGCACTCATCCCGCAGCCGCTCGAAGATGCGCTTGGCCGTGTGGCGCTGCTTGCGCGGCCGGACCTTATCTTCGGCAAGCCATTGGTCAATCTGGCCGGTGAACGCATCCAGCTTCGGTCGCCTGATCGGTGCCGTCCGCCGATACCCGGGCGGCTCCGAATAGGCCAACATCTTCGCAACGCTGTCCCGGCTGACCCCAAAATCCCGGGCAATCTGGCGTCCGCTCAAGCCATCCTGAAAATGAGCCTGACGCACCTTCAAATACAAATCCACGGTGTAAATCCCCCAACCCTCCCCTCTCGGAAAGGGCAAAAGTGGACGACTTTTACGCCGCCCGCGACACCACAACGGCGCCGCTACCGTGGCCGAGTATTGCTCCGCCGTTCACA
>NZ_JARHUH010000029.1:0-2449 GCF_029222945.1 Paenirhodobacter sp. CAU 1674
TCCACGGTGTAAATCCCCCAACCCTCCCCTCTCGGAAAGGGCAAAAGTGGACGACTTTTACGCCGCCCGCGACACCACAACGGCGCCGCTACCGTGGCCGAGTATTGCTCCGCCGTTCACACTCCGCGTATTTGCGGATCGCATCCGACTGGTTTTCCGTCGAGTATTTCTGATGGTCCGTGGACATGCGGACATATTCGGCCGCACGGCGCTTTGGCGGGGAGTTCGCCGGTTCTTTTGTTGAGGGCGGCTCTCTGCCTGCCATTCCTGTCTCCAGATCAGTTCATGCAGGCGTCTCCGTCTGGTCGGACCCGGGGTATTGGCTGGGGCGCAAAATGGAATCTGCCGCTGTGTTGTCTTCCCCAAAGGTTTACCGGAGGAGGACGCCGCGATGCGGATCAAGATGGGCACATCTGTGCCGAAAACGGGCACAACTGTGCACCTGGACGCGGATCAGGCCGCCTATCGCAAGGCCATAGCCGACACCCTGCGGCGCGAACTGGGGCACACACGTCAGGCCATCAAGACGGTGATGCGCTGGACCGGAGCGAGTGAACGGACGGCCAAGTACTGGTTGTCTGGCGAACGCGGGCCGAGCGGGGAGCATCTGATCCGACTCGCGCAGCATTCCGATGCGGTGTTGATCACCATCCTGACCATGGCCGAGCGACTGCCGGAGCAGCGCCGGCAGCACAGATGTGCCGGTTGCCCCGCGCGCGACCTGGTGTTGCAGAACCTCGGACAGGAATGGAAATTGTCCGAGGGTTCCTGACACGCAAGGGAGCGGCCGGACGCCACCCCGCCCGGTCGTTCAGGAAACAAGTCGCCACAATGTTCATGCGGAGATTATAACCCCATTCTCCGCATGAGTTGCGGCGAATGCCAAGGGATCATGCTTTGATATCATTTTCCTGCCAGTCTCTGTCGCCAAACTGGCTTGACGGCAGACTGCTGGCGACAACGTCTCTTGGTGTCAGAATGGGGCCATATTCTGTTGCCAAGCGTACTTGTCGTGACTAGGTTGGCGTCAAACCCCGTTGATGATAGGATCGGCACAATTATGATCACCAAACCTTACGATCTTACGGATGCCGTCACCTATCACATCGGCACCTTTCCCCCGCCCGCCCTCGACTACGAGGTGCTGCTCGGGCCGCTCGAAGAGGCAGCCGCCTCGCTTGCGCGGTACGACACCAAGATGTCAGGCATGGTGAACAGCGAGTTATTTCTCGCCCCCCTGCGTCGCCAGGACGCGGTGACGTCTTCCCGGATGGAGGGGACGATCTCGACCATCGAGGAACTGTACCGGCTGGAGGCCGAGGAAGATGCGGGTAGCACCGACCCCTACCGGGAAGCGCGCAACGACGACGTCGAGACCTACCTTTACTCCCGCGCATTGCGGAATGCCCAGCAGGCCCTCGCCGAGGGCGCCCCACTTGGCGAACACCTGATCCGGACCGCCCACCAACAGTTGCTGTCCTTTGGACGGGGTGCCCGCAAGCGCCCCGGCAGCTACAAGGTCGAGCAGAATTACATCGGGGACGAACGGCGAGGAAAGATCTACTACGTCCCGATCGCTCCCGAGCAACTGGGCCCGGCGATGGCCGAACTCGTCCGCTACATCAACGAAAGCACGATGCGGCCATTGATCCGCACCGCCATCGCGCATGTCGAATTCGAGGCCCTGCATCCGTTCGAGGACGGCAACGGCCGGATCGGCCGCATGTTGATCACCCTGATGCTGTGGAAACTCGGCGTCCTGCATCAGCCGAACTTTTTCGTTTCGGGTTACTTCGAAGCCCACAAGGACGAGTACATCGAACGGATGCGCGCTGTCTCCGCCACCGGCGATTGGACTGGCTGGGTCGTATTCTTTCTCCAGGCGATGCACGCCCAGGCCACGGTCAACATTCAGACCGCGGACGCGATCTTCCGTCTTCACGGCGAGATGCGGGAACGGTTCCGGGAGGTGCTGAACTCGCAGTTCCATGATCAGGCGCTGGACTTCGTCTTCGCGAGCCCGATCTTCCGCAACGACCGCTTCGTCGAACGCTCGGGGATCCCACCCTCCTCCGCACGCGCGCTATCCCGGCGCCTGGTCGAGGCGGGCATGCTGCGCACCATCGAACCGGCTTCGGGGCGACGCGCGGCGATGTACGCCTTTGATCCGCTGCTCGATCTGCTGAAGGTGTGACGTTCATGGCCGCGATCATCGGGCCCGCGCAGGGGGCCTCGCAAAACGTTGACCAGGTGTTGACAAGAATTTGGAATGAGTAAAGCCGAGCGTTATGCTCGGCTTTGAAGTCTTTGATATGTTTGTATTTTTTGGTTGCGGGAGCAGGATTTGAACCTGCGACCTTCAGGTTATGAGCCTGACGAGCTACCGGGCTGCTCCATCCCGCGCCGGTGACGCGCTTTTGCGTCGGGTTTTTTCACCCCAGAACGATGA